>CAYQDP010000080.1:3478-9435 GCA_964416235.1 uncultured Flavobacteriaceae bacterium
TGACTTTTATCATCCAGTATTTTGCCTAAAAACCTGAATCCATTTTGAGCTGAAGCTTTTCCTGAAAAAAGGAGGGATAAAAGCAATACAAACAGATATTTACAATAAGAGGTCATTTGCTTTTAAGACGCCAATGGGTAAAAATTCCATAAAAAGTCTTTGGATTTTTTAACAAAAAAGGACGACATAGCTGGCGAGAAGGGCAATTTATAGCTTATATTTGTTTCATATAAAAAATTAACCCAACAAAAAATGAAAAAAGTATTATTAATGTTAGCTTTCACCGGATTGGTTGGAGGCTTATCTGCTGCTAACACCGGCGACGATAAAGATAAAGACAAAGCAAAGAAAGAATGTTGCAAAAAAGCTGAAGGAAAAGCTTGTTGCAAAAAAGACGGAGCTAAAGCTTGCAGTGGCGAGAAAAAAGCTGAAGAGAAAAAAGCTGAAGAGAAAAAATAATCTCAGTTTTATCACAATAAAAAAGCCCGATATATGTATCGGGCTTTTTTTATGATTTATAATTCTCCGTGGCTTTTCTTACGCTGCCATATTTCAATAAAAGTTCTTTAGCTTTTTCATAATCTTCCAAGCCTGTGTTTTTCATCACCATCTTCGTTCCTCTATCTACCAGCTTGTGATTGCTTAATTGCATATCCACCATTTTATTTCCTTTTACTCTTCCCAATTTTATCATCACACTGGTGCTGATCATATTTAAAACGAGTTTCTGCGCTGTTCCGGACTTCATACGTGTCGAGCCGGTTACAAACTCCGGTCCAACTACCACTTCAATTGGAAATTTTGCCACTTTAGCAACAGGACTACCCGAATTGCAGGTTATACATCCCGTAGCTATTCCGTTTTTGTTGCATTGCTCCAAAGCCCCAACAACATATGGGGTGGTTCCTGAAGCAGCTATTCCAATAACTACATCTTTTGAATTTATTTGGTGAAGTTTTAAATCTTCCCAACCTTGGTTAACATCGTCTTCTGCAAACTCAACCGCCTTTCTGATGGCCTCATCACCACCTGCGATTAATCCAATTACGCGTCCGTGTTCAATACCGTAAGTAGGCGGACATTCAGACGCATCTACAATACCTAATCGTCCGCTTGTACCCGCGCCGGTATAGAATAAACGTCCTCCTGTTTTCATCTTCTCCACAATCACTTCCACCAATTTTTCAATGGCAGGAATTACTTTCTCTATTGCTGATGGCACCGTTTTATCTTCTTTATTCATGTTTTGAAGTAATTCCAAAACACTCATGTTTTCAAGATTATTATAGTACGAATCGGCTTCAGTTGTTTTTTCCATTTTATTCAATTTCGTTTTTGTAATCTTCAAGGCTCTTTAAAATTACCGTTTTAGCAACTTCAACACCGTAAACGGCATCAATAATCACGGGTTGATGATTGCCGGGTAAATTTTTATACGTTAAAAAGTAATGTTTGATACGGTCGATAATTGCTTTTGGACAATCACTAATATCTTTCCAGTTCCCGTAAATTTCATCTTGTTTTAAAACTGCGATAATCTTGTCATCAGCTTCTTCCTTATCTATCATCCTTAATCCGCCAATAGGTATGGCATCCACTAAAATATCACCGTGTGTGATTACCTTTTCAGTTAATACACAAATATCCAAAGGGTCGCCGTCACCTTTACTCACTTTTTCTTTAGAGTTATTCGAGGCAAATTCAGCAATTTTTCTTCCGCAATATGTTTGAGGAATGAATCCATACAAAGCCGGAACCGCATTCGAGAATTTTTGTGGTCTGTCAATTTTAAGATAGCCACTCACTTTATCAATTTCATATTTTACACTTTCTCCGGGAACAATTTCAATGAAGGCAGTTACTTCTTCCGGACAATTTACACCAGGTGTAATTCCGTGCCATGGATGCGGTTTATGCAAATGCTTACTCATTTAAGAAATCTTTTAAATAACTGAAGAAATAATATAACAACAGCTAATGAAATGAAAAGAGTAATGATAAGTTGGGTACGACTTGGAATGATATTGCGTTTTCCTGCCTGATTTTCCTCGCGGTCGCGCATGGTTTTGTATGTGCCTAAATTCTTACGCAGAAAGTCTAATTCTTCATCGTAACTATTACCATACGTAACAGCATAAAAATCTTCTTTCTCGTTTTTAATTAATTTGCGGCTGCGACTGCACCAATCCATTTTAGCATTATCAGCTTGCTTGTAATTGGAATAAATGATCCATTCTTCACCCGGATTAAATTCTTGTGCACACTCTACTTTACAATCAAATAGAACTTTAAACTTGGTATTAACACGACCTTTATACAATTCCAATATTTCAAAAACAGCTTGTGATTTTTGGTTAGTGCAAGGTTCAACACTAATGATTTTTCCACGGTAAATAATGTCATACTTATTGCATTCTTCCAATGACAAAGTTGTTAGCGGACACTGACAAGCATTTACTACAAATGCATTTAACAACAAAAAACTTGTGAGTACTGTGGTGAATATGGAACGTAATTTCATTAATTGAATTGAATAGGGGCGGTTGTTTTAATGAAGTTTAAAGATGATTCTAATTCTTTGTACATGATTTTATCGTTGTCGATAAACTTCACTTGTTTTCGATAATCTGCAATAACTTTTTCTATAGCCGCAGACGATTTCAAGGGCCTTCTGAATTCCAATGCTTGTGCGGCATTCATCAATTCAATGGCTAATACCCGTTGTGTATTTTCAATTACTTTAAAACATTTAGTAGCCGCATTAGCACCCATACTTACGTGATCTTCTTGTCCGTTTGATGAAACAATACTATCCGCACTTGCCGGGGTACATAATTGTTTATTCTGGCTCACAATGGAGGCCGCAGTATATTGAGGAATCATGAATCCGGAATCCAATCCCGGCTTAGCAACTAAAAATGCCGGCAAGTTTCTTAAACCTAAAATAAGTTGGTAGGTTCTTCTCTCTGAAATATTGGCTAACTCAGCAATGGCGATACATAAAAAATCTAATGCCAATGCTAAGGGTTGTCCGTGAAAATTACCTCCTGAAATTACTTCATCACTCTCAGGAAACACAGTTGGATTATCAGTAACAGAATTGATTTCGGTTTCCATAACTGATTTTACATAATTGAAAGTGTCTTTAGTTGCGCCATGAACCTGAGGAATGCAACGGAAAGAGTAGGGGTCTTGAACTTGTTGTTTACTTTTAGCTACAATTTCACTGCCATTTAAAATCTTTCTGAAAAATTCGGAGGTTTGTAATTGTCCGCGATGAGGACGAATCGTGTGCAAATGTTCCTTAAACGGATCTATACGTCCGTCAAAGGCTTCAAGTGAAATGGCACCAACAGTATCGGCCCAAATATTAATTTCTTCTGACTTTAATAAACATTGAACCCCATAAGCACTCATGAACTGAGTACCATTCAATAACGCAAGTCCTTCTTTTGATTTTAGTTTAATTGGAGAAATATTTAGTTTTTTAAGAACATCTCCTGCATTTTGTTTTTTGCCTTCATGATAAACTTCGCCCATTCCTAACAAGGGTAAACATAAATGTGCCAGAGGAGATAAATCGCCGGAAGCACCAAGTGAACCTAATTGGTATACTATCGGGAGGACATCGTTATTGTAGAAGAAAGTGAGGCGTTCAACGGTTATTAACTGCACACCGCTTTTTCCATAACATAAGGCACGGATTTTTAGAAGCAACATTAGTTTTACAATTTCTTGTGGTACTTCTTCGCCCATACCGCAGGCATGGCTCATAACCAGATTTTCCTGTAGTTTTTCTATTTCATTTTCAGCAATACTAACATTACATAACGAACCAAATCCGGTATTGATGCCGTAAATAGGTTCAGGATGTTTTTTTACTTTTTCATCAAGGTAATTACGGCAATCGTTTATGTTTTTGATAGCAGAAGCAGAAAGTTCAAGTTGAGCATTATTAGTTATTATCTGACGGATATCGTTTAACGTAAACGCATTATTGGTATCTATGGTAAATTTCATAGGTAGTTCGAATTAAAGTTTAAAAATACCAAAGCTTAAGTTAAGCTAAGGGACTTGTTATTTAAATGTTATAAAATTTAATGCACTATGCCTCGTGGTATTTTGACAAATAAACACTTAAATTTATAGCCATGAAAATTATTTGCATTGGCCGCAATTATGCTGAGCACGCTAAAGAAATGAATAGCGCTATTCCAACTGAACCTGTGTTTTTTATGAAACCCGATACCGCTCTTTTAAAAGAAGGAGATTTTTATATTCCGGAATTCACAAAGGATCTACATCACGAAATAGAATTAGTGCTGAAAATATGTAAGGTTGGGAAGCATATTGATGAGCAGTTTGCTCACAAATATTACGATGAGATTGGTTTAGGGATAGATTTTACGGCGCGCGATATTCAGGCTAAGTGTAAAGAAAAGGGATTACCATGGGAAAAGGCCAAAGCTTTTGACAATTCGGCACCTCTCGGAAAAATGGTAAAAAAGGAAGACTTGGGAGATTTAAATTCCATTAATTTCGAATTAAAAATAAATGGTGAAAGTCGACAAATAGGTAACAGTAAGGATTTAATTTTCAGTTTTGACAAAGTAATCAGTTATGTATCCCAATTTGTGACTTTAAAACAAGGCGATTTAATTTTTACAGGAACTCCGGAAGGAGTTGGACAAGTTAAAGTTGGTGATAAAATGGAAGGTTTTATCAATGGGGTTTCTTTCCTTACATTGAATGTTAAGTAATGAAATTCTCTCTGAAAATAATTCCCATTTTTCTGATTAAATTTTATCAATATAGCATTTCACCGATGCTGCCAAATGCGTGCCGTTATACGCCAACCTGTTCACAATATAGTATTGACGCAATTAACAAATACGGAATTTTTAAAGGAGGATGGATGGGGTTTAAACGATTACTTTCATGTGGACCATGGGGCGGGAGCGGCTACGATCCGGTTAAATAGGAGTATAACATTGTGACTTTTGTTACTAGTATTTGCCTGTTTTATTTTGTACATTTAAGGTATGAAAATTTTGCTTCGCTTATTAATTCCGATTTCTATTTTATTTGTATTTGTTTCCTGCAAAAAGGATCCAAATCCTGTGGAAGTAGAACATCTGCACAATCATTCAACCACTAATGATGTTGTAATTAATATAACCAATGTGGCCGATAATGCCATTATAGAAGTTGTTAAGGATACCGTTTATACTGCACTAACACCCAAATATATTAACGCAAACAATGATACTTTTTCTGTAACTACCTTTAAATATTACATTTCAAACATTAAATTAAAGCGCACAAATGGTTCTTTTTATGTTGTGCCCGAAACTTATTTTTTAATTAATGCAGCAGATACCTTAAACACGTGTAAGCTTACACTTAAGAATATCCCACAGGATAATTACGTTGCAATGGATTTTATCATAGGTGTAGATAGTACACGTAATTGCAGTGGTGCACAAACCGGGGCTTTAAGTCCGCTCAATGATATGTTTTGGAGCTGGAACCAGGGCTACATCTTTTTTAAATTCGAAGGTTTTACAAGTAGCGCACCTAATTTTGGTATTCATAATGTTACCTATCACATTGGTGGTTTTTTATCGCCATATAATTTAATAAGATGGGCAAGCGTTCCGTTTACATCCGGTGGATTGACTGTTGATGAAGATCATGTTTCGAAAATTTACATGAAAGCCAATTTGCTTGAAGCATTTAGAAGTCAAAATATAATAGATTTTGCTACTACTAACGCTATTACAGCCGGACCGGGAGCAAAACAAATTGCAAATAATTATACAACTATGTTTTCAGTTGTAGCCATAAAGCATTAAAATGAAAGCGCGCTGTTTTTTTACTTTAATTATTGCTTCAGTTGTTTTTACATTTTGTAAAAAGGATCCTGAAATTATCCCAATCAATAATGATAATCCTGA
>CAYQDP010000081.1:0-9421 GCA_964416235.1 uncultured Flavobacteriaceae bacterium
GCCAATCCATTCGTTTATATTTCACCGGCAATGAAATGTGGATTGCCGGAACCTTGCCCGGCGTGGCCATGTTAAATAAGGATTTAGTGGTGCAGCAAGGCAATTTATATTACGAAGACTACTACATTTCTGATGTGTATAAGGATGCGGAAGGAAATATATTACTCAGCACCTTCGATAAAGGTATTTTGGTAATTCCTGACATGCGTATACCGGATGTGATTCATAACTTTAAAGATGACCCTATCTCCTCCATTGTTTATGATGAACAAAATGGCTTGTGGATGGGTTCTTCCAAAGGAAAATTATTCAATTACACACATGAAACACTAAACATCATTAATGACCAGGGAAAACGTTCGATTGAAAAACTCTATCAGAAAAACGGATTTCCATTCGTGATATTTGATAATGGCAAAATAAGAGCCTACAATAAAAACACGAAAGTCATTACCGATTTAGTTGACGCCTCATTAAAAGATGCTGTCATTGTATCTGAAAATCTATTTTATCTTGGTACTAATCGCGGTATTATTAAATGTACTTGGAAAAATGGCACTAATTTCAGTATCGAATACTTAAAAGACTTTGCATTCCGGATTTACGCCATGGCGTACAATACAAATAACGGAGTGATGTATGCATCCACTTCCAATGGTTTGTTTGCCATTTATGATAACGGCACTTCGCAAAAAGTCCTTTACAACAATGAAGCTGTATTTCCGAATACATTAGCATACCATAATGGTATAATTTATGCGGCGCATAAAAAAGGCGGTGCTTTACTTATTGAATGTGCCACGATAAAACAATACTTACCACTTCTTCTGAATGGGGTTCCGGAGGCTTTCAGTAAAATTATTGTCGACAATAGAAGTATAATTACAAAATCATTAAAAGGTCTCTTTCAATTCGATTTAAAAGGGAATCTGATTAATGCGCTGAGTACTTCACAAGGTTTTTCAAGTAATCGCGTTATTGATTTCACCCTACATGAAAATACTTTATGGGTAAGTCATACCAAAGGTGTGCAACAAATTAATTTAAATAAGTTGCAGCAAAAAACCGGTAAGCCTTCCGTTTATCTTTCACAAATTATGGTGAATGATGTTCATCAAATTGCTTCAATTAAAGATTTTTCCTATTCACAACGAAAGATTCAATTTACATTAAGTTATCCTACACTTCGTAATCGCGAGAGCATTCATTATCACTACAAACTGGAAGGCAACGATGATAATTGGTCGGTAAATGATTATTCTTCCAATCAAATTACCTATAACGCGTTAGCGCCCGGCAATTATACTTTTTTAGCCAAAGCCGAAAAACAAGGTGTGTTTAGTGATACCATTTCTTATTCTTTTAGTATTGCCTCGCCTTTTTATACACGTTGGTGGTTTATTTCCATTGCCGTACTGATTTTTTTAGGAAGCGTTTATAGTATTTACAAATGGCAATTAAGCGTACAACGCAAGAAATCGCAACGCATCAACGAATTAAATGCTTCTAAACTCACCGCCATTCAATCGCAGATGAATCCGCATTTCATTTTTAATTCGCTGAACTCCATTCAGGATTTAATTTTAAAGGGAGATGTGGAGCATTCGTATTCATACATTACTACATTTTCTAATTTAGTAAGAAGAACATTAAGTTATTCAGATAAAGATTTTATTGACTTTGAGCAAGAGATTAAACTCATTGAGTTGTATTTATCATTGGAGCAACTTCGCTTTAAAAAAGATTTTAGTTTTAGTATCGATACCAAAGACATTGTAGACATACAAATTCCGCCTATGCTGATTCAACCGTTTATTGAAAATGCATTAGTACACGGTTTATTACATAAAGAAGGCGAAAAGAAACTAACTATTCAATTTGAATTAAAAGAGGTATTGATTTGTACGATTGAAGACAATGGAATCGGGCGGGAAAAAGCTAAAGCCATTAAGTTGCGTCAACGCTCGGAACATGAATCTTTTTCGGTGAAGGCTATACGCAAACGTTTTGATATTTTAAGTGAAGTTTTTGAAGGTGCTTTTGGTTTTACGTATACGGATTTAAAAAATGGTGAAGAAACATTGGGTACGCGCGTGACCTTGAACATTCCTATAAAACATAAATATTAATCTATTGATGAATAAAAACGGGTGATTGCTGAAATCGACTTGCAGGAACCTGAGGCAAAAAGTAATTTTACAAACGTGAGTAAATTAAGGGCCATATTAATTGATGATGAAGAAAGCGCGCGCGATGTGCTCGAGAATTTATTGTTGCGCTTTTGTCCGGATGTTGAATTACTCGCTAAATGTGAAAATCTTACCAAAGCTGTTGATGTAATCAATCAGCTCAAACCCGATGTGGTTTTTTCGGATATTGAAATGCCCAATTACGCGGGTTATGAAATCGTCAACTTTTTCAAAGAAATTAATTTTGATTTGATTTTCGTTACGGCTTATGATCAGTATGCCATCAGAGCCTTTGAAGTAGCGGCGATAGATTACTTACTCAAGCCTATTGATATTGAACGTTTGAAATCTTCGGTAAAGCGCGTGCAGGAAAAACGCAATACCTCACAACAAAACGAACGTTTGTCATTATTGAGCACTACACTAGAAACAAAGCAGCTTAAAAACATCATCATTACCGATAAAGGTCAGCAAAACATTGTTGCCATTCATAATATCATCGCCATTGAAGCTCAGGAATCGTATTGCGTGATTCATACTGCCGATAAAAAATACGTGGCGAGTAAAAATCTCAAGCATTTTGAGACCGTTTTAGAAAGTTTACCGCAGTTTTTCAGGGTTCATAAATCCTGGTTGGTGAACAAGAATTATATTAAAAACTATTCCAAGTCAGATTTATCCATTCAGCTTTCTAACGGCTTAGTCACCAAGCTTTCCAAATACAAAAAAGCTGAATTTGAAGCCGCTATTCTGACTTAAATCATCCATTCCTGAACTTTATTGGCTGTTGCTGAGTTTTTACTGATTCATGAATGCAGTCTGAGTAATATTGTGCAATATTTAATTAAAACAACTTTATGAAAAAACTATTTGCAGCTATTGCACTTATTGCATGCTCTATTCAAATCACATTAGCACAGGTTAAAGGTCAGTTAACATCGCTTGAAGAATTAGGTGAAGGTTCGGTATTAAAACAATATTGGGGCATCACAAAAGAAGGTAATACTTATTCGGCTCAAGCATCACAGCAGTGCGAATTGAAATTCGTGAATAACGTTAACAATAAGCTATCGGCGTTTCAATTAAACAAAGAAGGAAAAAACGAAGTTCTAATCAATTGCGGTTTTGGATTCTTAAAACCTAATCATTATACAGAGCCATCTTTATTTCATTCTAAAACGCATGGTTTAGCGTATGTATACATCAATGGTTTATTGTATTGCATTCAGAAAGTATCTAATCCTTTAGCTGTAGAGAGTATTGTATTGGAAAACGTGTACGTACTAATGAAGCCTGCAAAAGGAGAACATACCAGTGGTAAAGCAGCTTTAAAAGAATTAAAAACAAGAAATCACGAAGCGGTTATCATGCAATACTTAAACGACATGAAAGCGGTTCAGGAAACTGCAACTGCTAATTTTACAGATGCAATTAAAGCAGAGATTGACGCAGTTGACAATAAAGCTTCTGCTGATAAAGCAGCTATTAAGGCTAAGAATGATGCGTATTGGCAATCGGAAGAAGGTCAGAGAAAATTAGCGGAAATGAATAAAGATAAAGATGTACCTACAAAAGTAACGATTAAAAATACCGGCAAAGGAATTTTAACTGTTATCCGCGACAATGGTATGACCGATCATATCAACGGTGGAAGTACAAGTAAGTTTTCTTGCAAAGACAATATATACTACGCTTTAAAAGATAAACACGGTAATTACACTGTGAAGGGTCAGCTTATTTCAGGTGAAAATAACAACTGTGGCGGAACCGTTTCAGCGGCGGGAGGTAATTAATCCGTGTACTGAATTCATCTTCGAAAAATACTATTAGTTATATATACAAAAATTATGAAAAAAATAGCATTATTAGTTCTGTTTGCAATATCTGCAAAAATTTCCCGGTCGCAAATCGACATGATCTCAGCGTTAAAAACAATTGGGGAAAATGTTGTCTACACCGAATACATGTTCGTTACTACCAATGCAGCCGGCAAAAACGACATTACAGGCAAAAGATATGTAGCCACATTAAAACCGGCACTTAACAGATTTGGAAAAATCGTTGGTTTTGATGCTTTATCTGTAAAAAACCCATCTGAAAAAAACATCGAATACTATTATATGCATGGCTGGTTCGATCATTACACACATCCATCTTACTTTATTAAACCGGATAGTAAAAATGCTTATGCTATCATTAATGGTGTAATAATTAAATTCGAAAAGTTTCAAAGCATTAATTCATTTGAAATAACTAGCATGTGGTTTCCAAAAGTTCCTAAAGATAAAAGCGGAGAAGCTTTGTTTCAGGGTTCAAGCATGGGCGATTTTAAAAATGCTAATCTAAAACAGTTAATTACAGACTATTTTACAGGTATGCAAAAAGTACAAGCTGCTAATCCGCTTAATGAAACCAACCAAACTGAAGCCGATGCTATGAAATTTGCTGTAGATTCAACGCTTATTACTTACAAACAAGCCAATGATAAATATTGGAGTTCGGAAGAAGGTCAGAAAAAATTAGCGCAAATGAAAAAACCACGTGTTATACTTACGAATGATACAGGTGCGGATTTAGGTATTTGTCACGGACAAGGGGTTTCAACCATACTAAAACCGGGTGAAAGAAAAGACTTCAGTTGTAACGACGGAAAGATATATAAAGGTGAAGTTGTTCCGAATTCTGTAAATTTAAAACGTACCGACAAAGTTCTTTTAGATTTAAACGGCACGAATTGCGGAGCTAAAATTAATGTCTCTACTCTTTTGAAATAAAAACAAATATTACGTTAGCAAAAAGAACTCATCCTAAAGATGGGTTCTTTTTTTATCCATTCCTAAAACAAATTGGTTGTTGCTGAAGTAAAATCTATTTAGCATCAGTATTTATTTATGTTTGTTTCAATATTTAAAATTCAATTATGAAAAAAATCATACTATTATTTAGTACTCTTTTCGTACTTAAATCACATTCACAAACTTTTGGATGGGCTAAAAGCTGTGGTGGCGGCAGTAATGAACAAGGACAAGGTGTTGTTGTTGACGCAAACGGCAATGTTTACAGTACAGGATATTTTACAGGGTCGGGTGACTTTGATCCGGGTCCCGGAACTCAAAGCTTAACTTCCGCAGGTGCTGAAGATGTGTACATCTCAAAACTTGATGCTTCGGGCAATTTAGTTTGGGTAAAAAGTGTGGGAGGAACCGGTCCGCAAAGAGCATGGGCTATCGCTTTAGATGATTCCGGTTATGTATATATTACCGGTGATTTTAATAACACTTGCGATTTTGACCCCAATGCCGGAATTGCTAATATCACTTCTTTAGGTGGTTCAGATATTTTTGTATTGAAATTAAATTCCTCGGGCAATTATGTTTGGGCTAAACGAATGGGTGGATCAAGTAGTGAAACAGCTTTAAGTATTGCTGTTGACACATTAGGAAGTGTTTTAACAACCGGTTCATTTAATGGCACTGCAGATTTCGATCCGGGTGCCGGAACATTAAGCTTAACATCAGCCGGAGGCAATGATGTTTTCATTTCTAAATTAAACTCTAATGGTAATCACATTTGGACCAAACAAATTGGCATAAACGGAACAGATTATGGAAATGGCATAACGTGTGACTTGGCAGGAAATGTTTTTGTTTCGGGGGTATTTGAGAGCATAACAGATTTTGATCCAAGTCCGGCAACATTTAATTTAACGTCTGCCGGTTTCACAGATGCCTTTGTTTTGAAGTTAAATGCGAATGGAAATTTTGTTTGGGCTCAAAGAATGGGAAGTACTTCAACTGACTTGAGTCGCGCTATTACTCTTGATGCTTCAGGTAATGTTTTAAGTACAGGAGAATTTCAGGGTACAGCAGATTTTGATCCCGGTGCAGGAAGTTACACACTAACTAGCGCCGGTGTAAGAGATATTTATGTTTCTAAATTGAATCCTTCAGGAAATTTTGTGTGGGCAAACCAAATCGGAAGTACAGCTAACGATATCGGTTATTCATTAAAAACAGATGCTAACAATAATGTATATGTAACAGGAACATTTATTGGTACAGTTGACTTTGATCCTGGCGCAGGAAGTTATACACTAACCTCAAGTCCTAGTGTTTATGATGTGTTTATTTTAAAACTAGATATGAATGGTAGTTTTATTTGGGCCGGAAGTTGTGGAAGTACTTCTGGAGATGATTCCTATTCGATTTTTGTTGACCCATCCAATAATATTTATGCAACCGGCTTTTACCAAGGTACTGTAGATTTCGATATGGGAACAGGCACTTTTAATTTAACTTCAGGAGGACAAAGAGACGCGTTTGTACTTAAGCTGATACAAGGAAGTGTTACAGGGCTTGATGTATCAACAATAAATGCAAACATAGTTGTATTTCCTAATCCCGCTACAACTCAAATCTACATCAATTCGGAATCAACTATCGAAACAATATTTATATATAATCTCTTAGGTGAAATGGTTCAACATGAGAATATAAATTCGTTTTCAGTAGAAAATTTACCAGTGGGTATTTATACTTTACAAATAAAAACCGCTAAAGGAATTGGCACCACACGATTTGTAAAACAATAACAAAGTACCAAAATCAAAAAGGAGAAGCACAATACTTCTCCTTTTCTTCACCTATTCACCCATAACCACCACATTCGGTGCAAGTTTTATTATAAATCACAAACACAAACCAATAATAAAACATTTCTTACTCCCTCATCACTTCTAATTTTTGATAGCTTACCGGATTTTCAGGAACAAAACAATTAATTTTATTATCATCAGTAAATTCTAAATACGCTGCTAACTGAACTCCATTCACTTCCTCTATACTGGGTTTTAAATCCAATGTAAAGGCAAATTCGGTTGTCTTAGTTAAACCTTCCTTAATAAAAGTATTTACTCGAATTACTTTACTTTCTAAACCCTCTTTACTAAAAAGCAATAAATAGTTTTTATTGTATTTTAATCCAAAAGCAATAAAACCATTTTTATCGGATTTGAGACGCATTATGTTTTTATCTTCATCAACGATAGTAAGACTTACCTCGCTTAATTTTTTGTTTACTGATACCATCTCACCATACATTATTAATACGTCTTTACTTGCACTTTTAAATGAGCTAAGAAAGACAACTACTAAGATTATGATCGGAATGAATAAAAGCTTTTTCATGATTTCCATTTTTTAGTTTATACTTTATTTGATTAACCTTACTCTATATACTCAACTGTCTTGCCAAATTCCTTATCAATTCAAAAACAACACTTTACATTTTTTCATTATGCAACAAGTTCCAAATAATGGAAAATAAAATTCAATTTGATATTTAATTACTCGCAAATACATTTCATCTCTAGTCTCCAATTAAACGCAGAATAAAGTAAACGCGTAAAAAAAGCTGTGCACCCCCATGCACAGCTTTTACACAACAAACTACTTCACTTTACCGATTCACTTATTTTTCTTTTGAAGCCATCAACGCAAGTTCATCATTACATTGCAATTTACTTCCGCTAAATAAAAGAGTTGCCACTAATTTAGGTTCAGGATAAGCTTCACTCGTCTTTTTTAAATCAATTGAATAAAAAAACTCAGCTTCTTTATCAAAATCCTTTTGAACATTAGCATTTACGTTAATCAATTTACTTTCATAGCCCGGTTTACTATAAATCACTTTATACTCCTTATTTAATTTAAGTGCAAACACACATTCACCATCTTTATTTGTTCTATAACGCGTAATGTGTTTATTTTCATAAACAACTGTGATATTAACGTATGGTAATTTTTTTCCGTTACTCAAACTCTCACCTGCCATAATTAATTGAGGATTTGAATAATTTTTAAAGGCACTTCCAATAACTATTAAAAGAAGCATTGCAGGGATGATGATTATTTTTTTCATGATTTCTATTTTATTGTTAAACATTAGTATTAGTTCGGCTACTTACTTTCAAGTATCATGCTAAAACACATTACATCATATTAATCAACTAGTTATAAAAAAACAACGGAATGCATGTTTCCTGTATTGGGAAAAAAAATTGTCAAAATGGGACAAATTATCGCGAAAGGATTAAAACATACTGTTACTTTTAACTAAAAATCCATCCTATGGAAGTAAAAACAGTGGCAGAAAAAAAGTTTATAGGTCAAAACCTGGAGATGAGTTTTGCAAATAATCTAACACCTGTATTATGGCGCAGTTTCATGCCAAGAAAAAAAGAAATTACCAATGCCATTGGTATCGAATTATATTCCGCCGAAATTTATCCAGGCCATTTTTTCAAAGCATTTAATCCCACTACTCCATTTATAAAATGGGCAGCAGTGGAAGTTGATAATTTTGATTCTATTCCTGAAGGCATGCACACTTTAGTTTCACCGGAAGGATTATATGCCATTTTTCATTATAAAGGAACAAGTGCCGCTGCTCCGGCTTTCTTTAATAAAATATTTACAGAGTGGCTACCGCAAGCGGGATTAAGCGTAGATGATCGTCCGCACTTTGCGGTGATGGGTGCTAAATACAAAAACAATGATCCGGAATCAGAGGAAGATATTTGGATACCGGTAAAAAAGATTTCATAACCGATGTTTATGAATCTTAAAATAGGTGTTCACATTAGCTAAATCCCTATCCAAAAAATAGAGGTAGCCGTTTCTACAACGCAAATTCTTTATAAAGTTAAACCCTTCGATTGGAATTTTCCTTAAGGAGTTTTCATACATGTTATAATCATATAATACAAAAGCGCCTTTTTTATCCGTTATAAAATACATTTTATGTGTATCCAAATCAACGATACTTCTTGGATGTATACTATTTAAATGCAAAGTATCCTGTTTTAAGTATTTTCCCAAAAAGTTATATCGCTTGATTAACTTATTAGAGTAATCTATTACTAATAAAAAGCTATCGCGCTTTACTAACTCCGACTCTGCCGGTGTCATTCTAAATACATAATCCGGATCTAGCGGCACATTCTCCTGCAATTCTTCCAGTCGCGCCATAATTTCATCAACACTCATACCGTAGCCACTACCCTTTTTCCGTTGATCCAAAAAATATTTTACACCGTAATCCTTATCGAAAGCATCGGAAGCCGATTTATTCATCACAGTGGTAATTACTTTCCTGTCAAATAAATTATTTTTAGAAATATGTTAAAGATTAAAAAAGGTGACTTGGTAAAAGTTATCGCAGGAAAAGATAGA
>CAYQDP010000082.1:0-9420 GCA_964416235.1 uncultured Flavobacteriaceae bacterium
ATTTTTAAATAACAGCTTGGCTGATAGTTTACGTTTCACTTTCAGATTACCAATCGAAGATTCTTGTTTAGTTGCTTCAACCATCAAATTAAGATATGATGCAGGCGCAGTAATTACAATGGAAAATAAAGATATCAGCGGGCAAACTTTCACTACAACTACCACTTTGCCGAATGCCTTAAATTCTACTGCTAATGCAACTGTTATGCCTACCGCAAAACTTCCATTAAAGCGTTCTGCAAGATTAGCAACAGGAACAAGTGAAAAAGATCAGGCAGAAAGCCCTAATATCTATGTAGTAAAACGCCCATTAGACTTTGCAACTAACCCTGACTGGGTAAAAATTGCAGGTAAGAATTCTCGTATTGACGGTCCGGGTGGTGTTGCTTCTAATTCGGTATCTCCGGTATTAGGTACAACTGTTACCAGATTAGAATGGGCCAATAACGGAAATTATATTTATTTCGTTACAAAGGAAGCAAATGGGTCGGCTTATTATTTATATAGAATTTCTCACCTAGAGTTTATTGGTGACTCCGCTAGTGCTGACTATAGTGGTATATTTTGTTCCGATATAGACTCTTTAAGACCAACACCCCCTGTTACTATATTAATGGCTAAAAAGCCTTCTCAAAGAACAACTGCTTTAGGTAAATTCAATTCTCCAATTACTAGTATCTCAATTTCTAATGATGATAAGTCATTATTGATTACATGTGGTGCATACACAAATAATATTGCAACTGTTTATATGAGCAATAGCGATATTACTACCATGAGTATGAACAACACTAACAGCAGTAACTTTACTGCTAAAAACGGAACAGGTTTACCTTTAATTCCGGCTTATTCTTCATTATTTGAAATGACAGATAATAAGAGAGTATTAGTTGGTACTGAATCCGGATTATATAGTACAACTGATATTACCGCAGGTTCTCCGGTTTGGGCTAAAGAAAGTGCAGGTTTCCCTAACGTGCCAGTATTCCAGTTACGTCAACAAACTTTCCCGTCTTACCAATGTTATAATAACGGTATTATTTATGCTGCAACTCATGGTCGTGGTTTATGGTCTACTGATAAATATGCAGTTCCTTATGCAATTGGTATCGAAGAAAACGAAGTGAAGTTATCTGCTAACGAAAATCTTAAATTATACCCTAACCCTGCTGCTGATGCAACTAACGTGTTGTTTACAGCGCAAGGCGATGCGAATTACAGAGTTGTTGTTTACGATATCAGTGGACGTATTTTAATGCAAGAAACAACAGGTAAATTAATGGGCGGTGAGAATACTGTTACTTTAAACACAGCTTCGTTAAACAGTGGTGTTTACTTTGTAACCATTAATGGTAGCAATAACTTTAACGGCACAAGCAAATTAGTGATTACTCGCTAATCTGTTCTAAACATAAATATAAAAAGCCCCGCAATTGCGGGGCTTTTTATTTGGTGTAATAAATAAGGTAAACAAATAAGTGGCTTTTGCATTATCTGATTTTCAAATTAAGTTTGCAGTAAAGACAAGTACAAAATGTATTAAAGGAATTTAAGTTTAATTTAAACAGGATAATGCATCGATGTTAGCGCACTATTAAGTTCATCTGTTTTTTGTGTGCCAATCATAACTACTTTACCATTCGACATCGTAAGTTTTAATCCCTTATCTCCTGCCACATTATAACACCACCCTCTTTTTGAACTATACCGTAAACCCCAGCCTCCATAATTCCATAAAGGGTCGTATGTAACTAATTCTGCTTTTAGTATGTCTGCTTTAGGGAAATTCTTTTTTGTAAAGAGACCACGATAATGAATTTTTATTCCTTGTTCAGTAACGCTTGTTTGCAAAACCAATCTTCTAAACCAAACAATTAAACCTGTAAAAATAATAGAAATGGAGATTAAGGTTATTATATCCTCATCTTGAATTCCTTTATCATCTGTTAATACCATCACGAATTGCGATAACACCATCACCATTGGAGCAATTAATATGACCCACACAAAAATCTGAGTGAAGCGTTGCTCTTCGCGAAATTCTTTCATTAAAATGCTTTATTAATTCCAATCATCCATCGGAATTGCAAATAATCTGTTTCCTGATAAGGTAAACGACTAATGAATATCGGCATATCAAATCGGATAGTTAAAGGAGCTACTCCGTAAAGCGGTCCCCAACGAACAATACTGAAAGTTGTACCAACACCGGCATCATACATTAACTCACTAAATTTATATGGTTCAAATGTATAATTGGTATTGATAAGTCCGGCATCAGCAAATAAATAGGGCTGCATTTTTATACTGTTCTTTAAAAATTTGAAATTCATGAAACGGAATAATTCTCCGAACTCAATTTCAGTATTAAATGCTGCTCCGCTTGTTCCTTTATAATTGTATCTCACAATTCCATCGCTTCCCTTTTCTGCTAATAAATAACCTGAATAACCTCTCAGATTTAAACCACCGCCTGCAGTAAAATGATTCGTTACATTTCCATATCCGCTCCAATCAGGTGGAAAAATCCCCATCGAGCGGGTATATTTGTTATCCATTAATTCTTCGTTATTGGCACCTGCCGCATAAAGAGCCGACTCGGAAGGAATGTTATTACCAAAACCCATTTGTGCAAACACGCGTGTATTAATATTGATTCTGCCTAAATCATTTTTATTCACAACATTTAAAGTAATAGCAGAGAAATCATAATCTTTTGTAAATGCCGATGCTCTGAAATTCAATAAAATATTTCCAACGCCTCGCTTGTATTTGTAATTGTGCTCCATTCCCAAATGAAATGCGCTATTGAATTTTTGATATCCCCATTCTTTATCGTTCAACAAATAAATCATGTCTTGAGGTAAATCACGCAGCATGGCTTTGTAATGCGCGTAGAATCGGGTTTTGTCATTATTGTTTTTCCTTTCTAATCCAATAGTGCCGCCGTCTAATCCATCTAATGACTTTAATTGTAAATAGAAATTACTCCTTTTCAAGTATCTATTTAAACTCGTTTTATAATTAAATAAAAATGAAATCTGATTATAACTATTCGTGCTCACGGTACTATCAAATGGTGCCTGACCTAATCCTGTACTAAACCACGCGGTTAAATCAAAAACATGTTTAACGTTCATGTAATTTCCATTGAGGTGAGCTCCTATTTTCACTCCATCATAACCATTATACCATAAAGCCGGTCTTACACGCATATCATATTGTTTCCAATTTGGCGGGTTGTAAATCTTTGAATCAAATTTCAAATCAATTTTATTTCTCTTCACATTATTGACCATATCCACATCAGCCAAACGATAACTCGGATCGATGATGATGTTTTTTATTTTTTCTTTAATGGTTACTGTAGCGGTGTAAGTAGTTTTTAGTTTTGGACCCCAGCCAATCCACCGTGGTAAAGTATTAGCACCTGTAGGTTTTTGAAACCAGGTATTAGGAATAGAATAATGATGTGCCGAATCATTTTTATCAATAATGGTAAAATCAACAGGCATTTGCATACTTCCTTTACGTTTGAAGGTAATTTCATACACGCTTCCCTTTTTCTTTTTAATTTTCCCAATAGAATAGTCGATTGTTTTGGTTGTTTCCAACCATTGGTCAAAAAACCAATTTAAATCAACGCCCGAATATTGTATAATAGAATTTCTGAAATCTTCCGGGTACGGGTGACATACTTTCCACTGATTGAAATAATGTTGCATGGCCTTATCGAACAATGCGCGACCTAAAACATACTCCAGATTTTTAAGCATGGTTGCAGTTTTAAAATACACACTGCTATAACCACCACCATGACGAATACCTCCATTAAAATCGTCGCTGTGCGTGTTTAAAGCTACTTCTTCGCCGCGAGTAACCACTGAACCATAATAGCCATTATAAATTTGCTCGTCAATTACACGAACCGGTGATGTAAATTTTTGAGCGTACTTTCCCTTTGGTGGAATACGTTTAGAAAGAGGTCCATCTATAAACTGATACGTATCGGCAGTATAAAATTGAGTGAAACCTTCATCTAAAAATGCGCGATAAGTTTCATTGCTTCCCACCATTCCGAAAAACCAGTTGTGTGTCATTTCATGAATAAATAAAGAGCGGTAATCCGGATCATAACCTCCATTTAAAGTGATCATTGGATATTCCATACCATCATTTGCATCAGCACAAATCATTTTCGGATAATGATAAACTCCAATGTTGTAATTGTTGACTTCAATAATTTTAGTCATGTATTGAGTTGCGTTTCTCCATCCCACAGCATGAGGTTCCTGCACCAGAGCAATACATCTGACGCCACCCTCTGCAACTGACTCGCCTATTCTGTAATTTGGGTCGGCGGTAAATGCTACATCATGCACATTGATAGCGCTAAACTTCCATGTTTTACTACTTCCATCGCGATTAATGATTTTACTTGGCGGAGAGTTCCATGGTTTCTTAAAAAAATTACTGATGTCCAATTTAGCAC
The DNA here is from genome assembly GCA_964416235.1 of uncultured Flavobacteriaceae bacterium. Lineage (GTDB taxonomy): Bacteria > Bacteroidota > Bacteroidia > B-17B0 > Aurantibacillaceae > JAHEYG01. The sequence continues at coordinate 4,493 of CAYQDP010000082.1, forward strand.
GTAAAGTATCGGGTAACATTTCCTTTTCATTCACCATTGTTCCTGTACCATCAACGATATAATGATTTGGCATGGTTAATTCAACATAAAACGAACCATAGTCACCATAGAATTCATGATCCATATGTTGGTCGGTATCCCAATTAAATTTTCTATCGAAAACAGAAATGCGTGGATACCAGTGCACCAAATCATAATGCTTACTTCCGAAAGAATTAAACATTTTCATTCGATTACGAATCACTTCCTGATCGAAATACGTTTTAAAATCTATTTCAAACGTAACAGATTCTCCGGAAGGAATTGGTTTTGGTAAATACACTTTCAGAATAGTGTTATCCAATTCGGTTTTCAATTCCTTTCCATTTAGGGAAATGGTTTCAACAACAGTCCCTAAATTTTTCTCTCTGTATTTGCTGTATTTTAATTTGTATCCGTTGTTTTTATACAAATCCGACAAGTATGAATCCTTGTTTTGAGCATTGCTGTATAAATGAAAATAAACAAAACTTAAATCGTTAGGAGAGTTATTCCAGTAGGTTAATGATTCATGTCCGCTTACAATATCAGTACTGTCATTAATTTCTGCTTTAATGGTATAGTGCACGTCTTGCTGCCAATAAGCAGCATGAGGTTTACGGTTTTTCCAATAAAGCGGATTAGTAACCGAGCGGTAATCGATATATTCGGTTTGAGCTAATAAGCAAAAAGGAAATATTAAAGCTAAAAGAATTAACCTCATAAGACTGGAATAATAATGATTAAAGATAAAAGTTATTTAAGTGCTTTCAAACTTAAATCCAAACTTTTAATATGATGCGTAAGGGCTCCAATAGATATAAAGTCAACCCCAGATTGTGCATATCTAGCAATGTTTTTTTCGGTGATTCCACCTGAGGATTCTACCTCAAGCTTTCCATTAATTAACCGGACAGCTTTTTTTGTTTGAGCAGGCGAATAATTATCTAACATAATCCGTTGTACACCACCGTGCTTCAGCACCTTTTTCACATCCTCAATAGTACGTGTTTCAACTTCAATTTTTAATTTCTTTCTTTTTGCCTTTAAATAAGCATTAGCTGCATCGATTGCTTGTGTTATTCCTCCCGCAAAATCAACATGATTATCCTTAATAAGAATCATGTCAAATAAGCCATAACGATGATTAGCTCCCCCACCTATTACTACAGCCCATTTCTCAAAAAAACGAAATCCGGGAGTGGTTTTACGCGTATCTATAACTTTAGCTTTTGTTCCTTTGCACAAACTTTGCAGGTAATCGGTTTTGGTAGCAATGCCACTCATGCGTTGCATTACATTTAAAACCAAACGTTCGGCCGTGAGTAAACTTTGTGTTTTACCCTCAGCGTAAAAAGCTACATCACCTTTTTTTACTCGAGTACCATCCTTTAAAATCAATTTAATTTTAATACCCTTATCAATGATTTTAAAAATTTGAATCGCTGCTTCAACACCCGCTAAAATACCGTCTTCTTTTACCAGAAGTTGCATTTTGCCTTTGTGTAGAGAAGGTATGGTGGATAATGATGTATGATCTCCATCGCCTACATCTTCCTGCAAACAGGATTCAATAAATTTCTTGAAATTAAAATGCTTGCTGTGCAACTGAATGTAACTACTCATTCTCGTTTTCGATTCTGAATTGGGAAATTAAATCACGGCGAATTAAAACTGAAACTCTGTATTTACCTGCAGAAGTTTCGAGAGTACCGGTTATAAACTGAACATTGGCGTTTACAGAATTTGAGTGAGAGACTATAAAATTCTTCACAGTATGTTTTTCAAAGAAAAATTTTATGTTAGCTTCAGCCTGAGATTTACTTAATAAATCTTCCTGATTCAAAATTTTTAAAGTTAATTTCTCATCAAAAAACTTCACCAGTTCTGAAGATTTGCCTGATTTGATGGCAGTCACCACATCTTCGGTAACATCAAATGAATTGAAGAACGAACAAACAAAAAGTGCTATAGATATGATGAGTTTCATTTATTGGTGCTAAATTTACTAAATCTTAATTTTTTATACGTCTTATATCAATGAAAGTTTCTCTACTGCAAATTGACAAAACCACCGAAAACTATTTAATTGAGGGTATAGAGATTTATAACAAACGATTAAAAAATTATGCGGCGTTTGAAATAACCACAATAAATGTGCCAAAAGCCGTGAGAATGAGGCCGGAAGCTGAACAAAAACGTGAGGAAGCCAAGCTTATTCTGAAATCATTGAAAGATAGCGATTACTTAATACTGTTAGATGAGGGCGGAAAAATGTTAAATTCGGTTGATTTCAGCAAGTTTTTAGAGAAAAAAGCACTCGAAAATGTTAAAAATATGATTTTCCTAATTGGAGGCCCTTATGGCTTTGATGAGAGCATCTATCAAAGAGCCAATTACAAATTATCCTTATCAGCTATGACTTTCTCTCATCAAATGGTACGTTTATTTTTTATCGAGCAGCTATACCGTGCATTTACAATTTCAAAAGGTGAGAAATATCATCATCAATAAGAACTTTGGCAATCAGGCATTTAAACCAATCTAAAATTCACAATACCAATGTTTGATAAATAAACCCGACCAAGGCTTATTTAGGTCATTTATGAGCTATATTTGTACAATTAAAAATTAAAACAGAATACCCCAATGAGTACCAACGCCATTCGATTCAACAACAGCAATCGTCAGTTCTATATGACTGTTAAGAAAAGAGTTGACGATTATTTCCGTCAGAACAACATTTCAAAATACGGTAACTATAAGATGGTCATAAAATCCATCGCCATGTTTGCCTTCTATTTAACTCCTTACTTTCTTCTTGTAACTAACACTTTTAGTAATGGTTATATTTTAATTGGTTTATGTATTGCCATGGGCATCGGTATGAGCGGCATCGGCCTCTCAGTGATGCATGATGCAGTTCATGGAAGCTATTCTCAAAAACAAGGAATTAATAAATTGATGAGCTTAAGTATGGCTTTTATTGGCGGAAGCTCTTTAAACTGGCATTTACAGCACAACAATCTTCACCATACATTCACGAACATTGAAGGCCATGATGAAGACATCGCTCCACTCGGTTTTCTTCGTTTTTCACCACACGCCGAGTATAGAAAAATTCACAAGTTCCAATTCATATATGCTTGGTTCTTTTATGGATTAATGACTTTAATGTGGGCAACCACGAAAGATTTCAATCAATTATCTCGCTATAACAAAATGGGTTTATTAAAAACTCATAATACAACTTACAAAAAAGAATTTTTACGTTTAATGATGTACAAAATTTTTTACTGGACCTTCACCATTATCATTCCTATCATTTTCGTGAATTTGGCTTGGTGGAAAGTTCTTCTTGGTTTCGCAATCATGCACTTTACTTGCGGATTAATTCTTGCCTTAATTTTCCAACCTGCACACGTTGTTGAAATGACTGAATTCCCAACACCAAATGAAGAAACACATCAAATGCAAGACGATTGGGCGTCTCACCAAATGAAAACGACCGCTAATTTTGCGCCAAACGCCAGAATCTTATCGTGGTTTGTTGGCGGATTAAATTACCAGGTTGAACATCATTTATTCCCGAATATTTGTCACGTGCACTACAAAAACATCGCGCCAATTATTAAGGAAACTGCTAAAGAATTTAATTTACCTTATCATAGCAAGAAAACATTTTTAGGTGCTGTTATTTCACACGCTAAGCTTTTATACCAATTAGGTCAGCAACCTAAAATGGCTTAAAAGTCATCATCATCTTCTTCTTTTTTCTTTGGCTGGAGTGTCTTAGGTTTTACTTCCTTATTCTCTCCATATTCAATCTTGAATTTATTTTCCGCCTTAGGTTTATCACTCTTTAAAAGCGTGCTATCCTTTTTAAACAATCCAAATTCTTCTTTTAATATTTGTTTAAGAGATTGCTTCTCTGCTTTAATATCTTCACCGATTTTTTGCTTCAAACCTTTTCTGTCGTATTTAATAATCGGGTTGTCTACTGTTCCAGTCATCACAATAAATACACTCCTTCTGTTCTCCGGATCATTTTCCATCACTTCCATCTCCTCGTCGAGTTGCTTATTCGCACGCTTTTTATTGGCAAGCAATTCGCTTAACAATAGCTGAATGTGATAATCAATTTCATTTCTAAACGTATGCTTACCCCACAAATCGATATTCATTGCCGAATTTTTTATGGTTGTTTTTGGAATGGAAATCACCTGATTCGCAATATCAAAATGACTTTGCAAGGTTTGGAATTTAATATCTCGCAACTCGTTTACTTCAATGTATTTCGACAAACTTAATAACGGTTTAAAATCAACCAACCTTCCCTGCTCCACACTTAAATTTCCTGTTGCCGTAATACTATTTAAATCAGCTGTTAGTTCTCGATTCCAATCGCCGGAAAAATTAAGCGTAGCAGTGGCAAATCCATTCAAATGTTTTTCATTCAATGTGTTTTGTCCGAAATTATTACACTGATAAAACAACTTTGATATATTAATGCCACTTAAATCAGATACCGCTTTAATTCGGATATTTTCTCCTGATGCATCAGCACTTGCATTCAGGAGCGCACGTCCATCCATTGTGTTTAAAGATAAATCACTCAGTAATATTTTCTGATTAGCAATTACTATATCACCTTTTATATTAGCCGCCTCAAATTTTGAAAAACTCAATTTATCGATAGAAGCTGCTAATTTAAAATTCAAATTAGACGGGATGCTAATTTTCTGAGATTCGCCTTTCGATTCACTGCCATAAATTACATCTTCCAATATTAAATTGCCTGACTTTAAACTCGCATCAATAACCAAAGGTGCATTTTGATCAGTTAAATAATTAATGAATCCGGGCAATTCTCCATTCAGCTCAACATCCGATTTACCAATGATAATTTT
>CAYQDP010000083.1:0-9420 GCA_964416235.1 uncultured Flavobacteriaceae bacterium
GCAAAATACAACGGATGAAAATTATTTTTTTGAAACTGTAATTGGTCCTAATGGGGATTATTTTCCTGCTATTGAGCCTTCATACAAAGAACACATCAATCCCAATATGTTGCGCCGTATGGGTCGCGCCATAAAAATGGGGGCTTCGGCAGCAAGAATGGCCATGACTGAAGCGAAATTGGAAAACGTTGATGCGATTATGTCGGGAACCGGCTTAGGTTGCTTTGAAGACAGCGAGAAATTTTTACTCGCCATTTTGAATAATGATGAACAATTCCTTACGCCTACTTCATTCATTCAATCTACGCACAATACGGTAGGCTCACAAGTGGCCTTAATCATGAAATGCCATGAGTATAATTACACGTATACACACCGTGGTTTCTCATTTGAAACATCCGTGATGGATGCTTTAATGAGTTTGAATGAAGGCAAGAAAAACATTTTAATTGGCGGTATTGAAGAACACACGCCCTTATTTGTTGAACTTAACCGCAATGCTAAAAAATTTAATACTGATACTACGCATCCTTTATTTGAAGGTAAAACCCACGGCATTCAAATGGGTGAAGGATCGGCTTTCTTCGCCGTTTCATCTGAAAAACAACATGCGAAATCCTGTATCGACGGTATCAGTCTTTTGTATAAACCAAAATCTTCGAAAGAAGTTTTAGATAAAGTCAATTCATTTCTTGCTACAGAAGATACCACGCTGGACACTATAGATCTGGTTTTATTTGGGTTTTCAGGCGACTATGATTTTGATAAATATTTACTGGAATTACTTCCATTAGTGTCTAATAATTCTGCTACTGCTCATTACAAACATTTATGTGGAGATTATCACACAGCCGGGGCCTTTGCATTATGGCTTGGCGATAAAATCATTCGTAAGCAGGAAATTCCTCATGCCATTCGGATTAATCATCACACCAAAACAAGCATTAAAAGCATTTTGATTATTAATGCGTATTTGGGCATTAATTATTCTTTCACTTTATTAAGACAATGCTAAACCATCGGTTTGTAACGGCGCTATTTGCTATTTCAATCGGCTTGGTATTTTTGTTGTGCGCCATTGGAAGCACTGCTTTTTACCTATGGCAAATCATTCTTCTGCTTGCTTATTTAAGCATAGAATTTTTAGGTGCTTATTTTATTGGTTTAAACTTTCACTTGAAGTCTGTTAATCATCTGGATAAAACAAAAAAACGAATTGCGTTGACCTTTGATGACGGACCTTGCACACCGCAAACGCTTGCCGTTTTAGAGACACTAAAAAAACATCAAGTAAAAGCTACCTTTTTTGTGATAGGAAAAAACATTGCAGGAAATGAATCTGTCTTAAAACGTACAATGGAAGAAGGTCATTCGATTGGCTCTCACAGTTTCTCACATCATTTTTGGATTGATCTATGGAGCGCTAAAAAACTGGAAGCTGACATTCAGCAAAGCCTTGATAGCATTAAAAAAGTTACCGGTGAAGACACTAAACTGTTTCGTCCGCCCTATGGTGTTACTACACCTAATTTTGCCTACGTTCTAAAAAAACTCAATTTAACATCCATTGGCTGGAATGTGCGTTCTTATGACACATCCACTGCCGACCTTAACAAAATTTTAGAGAGAGTTTTAAGTCAAACTAAAAACGGTTCAGTAATTTTGTTACACGATCGTTTAAGCATAATGCCGGAACTTTTAGATAAATTAATTCCTGCTTTAAAAGAACGTCAATTTGAATTTGTTACACTTTCATAAATGAAAAAATTAATTCTTTTAATATTCATTGCCCATTTTGGTTTAGCTCAAAATTTTAAAACAGTTAAAGACACTGTTGCTTTACGTTTAAAAGTGGAACAAATGAGTAAAACGGTAAACAGCATTGAAAGCGACTTTACACAAGAAAAGAATTTGAGTTTGTTGTCGGAGAAAATACTCAGTAAAGGTCATTTTGTGTTTAAAAAAGAGAATTTATTGCGTTGGGAATATAATACGCCTTATAAATACCTTATTGTAATTAATAAAGAAAAAATCTGGATAAAGGATGACAAGAAAACCTCTAAATACGACATGAACAGCAACAAGGTGTTTAAAGAAATCAATGATATTATGATTTCCTGCGTACAAGGCAATATCTTTAAATCCGGGAAATTTAAAGTGGCTTATTTTGAGAATGAAAAGTATTATAAATTAGAGTTAACCCCGCTTCAAAAAAACATGAAAGAAAGCCTCAAAAAGATAAACATGTATTTTGATAAAAGCGTAACTTCGGTGTCTAAATTAGATATGATTGAGCCCAATGACGATTATACTACATTGGAATTCATCAACAAAAAACTAAATGGCACGGTGGCCGATAATATTTTTACAGTTAAGTAGTATCATCCTGCTAAGCACCTCTTGTGCCTACAACAAATTAAAAAACGGAAAAACATTACAAGCCATTCAATTAACCACTGAAGTTATTCAGCCGGTTATTCCATCCAATAAACAATCCGTAAAATACAAGGCTGAAATTGATGTTTTAACTAAACATTTTACAGGCATCGTTGTTTTAAAACAAACCGACGAAAAAACAGCACATATCGTTTTTGTAACTGAACTGGGCATGCGTATGTTTGATTTTTCTGTTGTGAGTGATAGTGTGAAAGCTGATTTTGTGTTTGAAGCCTTGAATAAGCCCAAATTTGTAACCATGCTTACACAAAGCTTTCGCGAAATGCTACTAATAAACGCTATTGGAAAAACAGCCGAATTAAAAGAAAACAAAAAAGGAAATTATTATTGGATAAAAGATCATAACAGCAGCATTGCCATTCCAAAGCCGACCACTACCTTTGCTGAGAAGGCTCAAGTATTTACCGGAAATAAAAAACACTCAGCCTCAAAATATCAAACGAACTACAGCCTCTTAATCTACAAAACCAAGGGCTTTGTTAAACTAAAAATTAACCTCATTAAAATAGAAGAAACCAAATGAGTTCAGTATTAAAAAACACTTTTTATACAGTTAGCGGATTAAGCACAACCGACAATTCGGTAAAAGCGTTAATCTCTATCAATCCTGCACACGATGTGTTTAAAGGGCACTTTCCGCAAATGCCTGTTGTGCCCGGTGTTTGTCAGTTGCAGATTATTAAAGATCTATTGGAAGAAGTAAGCGGAACTTCATTGATGATGACCAACGGAGACAACATTAAATTTACCGGCATGATTTTACCGGATAAAAACCCCACTGTTAATTTAGAGATGACATACACTAAAAACGAAACGGGCTTTGTGGTGGATGCCAAATTATTTTTCGAAGAAACAGTTTTTACAAAACACAAAGGCAAATACAAAACATTAAACTAATATGAGTACAACATTAAATAACGCCGGCGATAAAACCATTAAGGTGGTAGTTTGGATAACAACCATTGTAATTTTAGGAGCAGTAACTGTTCTCAATCGTAAAATTTTACCGGCACCAGATACAATCCCGTCTTACATATACAAATTGCCAATGCTAAACGCGATTTTTAACGGCACTTGTTCTGTATTGTTAATATTCTCATTAATTGCCATTAAGAAAAAGAACATCGCTTTACACCGAAAAATCAACCTCACAGCATTTGTGCTTAGCTCACTCTTTTTAGTTTCGTATGTAACAGCGCACTATTTTATTCCGGATACCAAATACGGCGACGTAGATCACAACGGGATGTTGGATGCTGCAGAAGCCGCAGCTGTATCAGGCATAAAACCACTCTACTTATTTATTTTGTTATCGCATATTTTATTGGCGATTGTCGTTTTCCCTATGGTATTGTTGTCGTTTTACTACGGACTCACCGATCAGCGCGAGAAGCATAAAAAATTAACGCGCTTCAGCTATCCCCTGTGGCTTTATGTAACTATTACAGGCGTGGTGGTGTATTTGATGATATCGCCGTATTACAATTACTAAATTCTTATCTTTAATCGGTGAAACGAATAAAGATATTTTTTCTATTAACTTGTATTTGCTCACTGGTATTTCTTTCTTGTAACAACGAGGACGAAAAACCGGAAATCCCTTCCACTGTAACCTGGAGCGAACACATCGCACCTATCATTTATAAAAATTGCACTCCTTGTCACCGTCCCGGCGAATCAGGCATGTTTGATTTATTGAACTATGATGATGCCAAACGCAATGCCAACAAAATAAAATTCACCACACAAAATAAATTCATGCCGCCATGGCCTGCAGATCCTAACTATTCGCATTTCGACGGTGAGCGTGTTTTGAATGAAACAGAAATCGCATTAATCAAAAATTGGGTGGAAGATAATTGTCCGCGCGGCGATTCACTTAAAGAACCAAAAGCGCCATCTTTTCATGAAGGTTCCTTCTTTGGTAAACCTGATATGGTAATTAAAATGCCGAAAGCGGTTCCCCTAAAAGGCAATGGGATTGATGCATTTTTGATGGTGAAATTTCCTTTTCAACTCGACAAAGATACTTTTGTTCAATACGTGGAATTTGTTCCGGATAACAGAAAATTAGTGCATCATGTTAACGGACATTTATTGAGTTATGATAACAATCGCGAGTTCGATTACATGAAGGGAGAAAATATTTTACCCGATGCTTTAAATAACTACATCGATGCGTATTCAAAAATGGGATTAACGTATACCGACAAAAAAAATCCCCCGCTGCCCGCCTTACTCGGTAATGTGGTGTATTATTTACCGGGTTATATTCCTCCTGTATATAAAGAAGATATTGGCGGCTTCCGTTTGCCTAAAAACGGTGTGTTCTTTTTGAAGAACATTCATTACGGACCATCAAACATCGATACGGAAGATAACAGTCATATTAATATTTTCTTCCGCAAAACTCCGCCTAAACGACCGGTATTTGAAACACAAATGGGAACATTCGGCATTTCTGAAATAGAACCTAAATTGATTATTCCTCCCAATGAAATAAAAACCTTTCATACTCAAGTACAAATTCAAAATGATATTTCGATTCTGTCGGTGAATCCGCACATGCACTTAATCGGAAAAAGTTTTGTGGCCTATGCTTTGCCGCCACAAGGCGATACCATCCGATTAGTGCGCATCAACAAATGGGATTTCCGCTGGCAATATTATTACACCTATAACAATCCTGTAAAAATTCCGAAGGGTTCGGTGATTCATGTTTACGGTACTTATGATAATACCGATAAAAATCCTTTCAATCCATTTCATCCACCGCGCACCATCGAACAGGGCGAAGGCAATGAAAGTATGCAAACTACCGAAGAGATGTTTCAATTCATCTTTACGTATATGCCATATAAGCAGGGTGACGAGAATATCAGTTTGAAAAATAATTAGATCACGCGGATTATCGCTGATGTTTTATTGTGATAATGCTTTGTCAATCTTTGCCATTAAATCCTCTGCGCAAATCTGTGCTATCTGCAGGAAACTACTTCAGTAAATCCGGCCTTCTTTTTGTGGTGCGCTCAACTGCTTTATCGTGGCGCCACTTCTCAATATTTTTTTCGTGACCGCTCAGCAGAATGTCGGGTATCTTCCAACCGTTATACTCAGCAGGACGCGTATACACCGGAGGAGCTAATAAATTATCCTGAAATGAATCAGAAAGTGCGGAAGTTTCATCATTCAATACACCGGGAATTAAACGGATGATTGCATCGCTTACTACAGCTGCCGGCAATTCTCCTCCCGACAAAACATAATCGCCAATAGAAATTTCTTTCGTGATAAAATGCTCTCGTATGCGCTCGTCTACACCTTTATAATGTCCGGAGAGAATGATAATATTTTTTAAAAGCGATAAGGAATTAGCGGTTTGCTGATTAAACGTTTCGCCATCGGGCGTCATGTAAATGATTTCGTCATAACTGCGTTGCGATTTAAGATCATTGATACAATTCGCAATGGGTTCAATCATCATTACCATACCGGCGCCTCCGCCAAACGCATAATCATCTACTTGCTTGTGTTTTCCTAAACCGTAATCACGCAAATCTATCAGATTCACTTCGACGAGTCCCTTGTTTTGAGCACGCTTCAAAATAGAATGTTCGAACGGACTTCGTAACAATTCGGGTAAAACAGTGATGATATCAATGCGCATAGGACAAATTTAATTCTAATTTTCCGAATCCTGATTTTGATATTTTATTGATTTTGTGCCAGATAGAAAATTGTAAAGGGAAAGAAATGTAAATTTAATGTTAAGCTATATAAGCTTCTCATTAACGATTTCATAATATCCGTTTAATATGTACTACACCTTGAGTTTGCATTTTTGTAAGCGAAATGAAACACGCTTTACTCATACTAACATTGTTCTTCGTCTCGGTAACGGCCATTGCCAACAACAACTCCGACAAGAATAAAAAAACCTTGTGTGGTAAAGTGATTGACAAAACAACCGGCGAAGCATTAAGCGGCGTAAAGGTTGAAATTAAAAACAGCAACACGTATTGTTATACCGATTTAAACGGTAATTATATTTTATCGGTTCCTGCCGATGCAAAAACTGAAGTTCAGGCTAACGTGGTAGGTTACGAACCAATCACCATCGAAGGTTCTGAATTGGGTTATTTCAAAGATATCTCTTTATCGCCTCTCCCATAACAAGAGGAAAAGAGAAATGTAAACTTAATGTTAAGTGTAGGAATACTTAATGTTATTTTTTATTTAAATCTCTGTGAGCCTTTGTGCATTTCGTAAATTTGTATAGAAGCGGTATTAAAAACTTCTGTACTATGAAAACATTACACTTTATATTGGGTTTTTTAATGATAGCATTTTTTGCTAAGGCCCAGGTAAAACAAAACAGCGATGGCTTATATGCCAATGCCGACGGGACTTTATTCAGCGGTACTCTCTCTTTGGATGAAAACGGAATTAAAAAATCTACTCTCGAAATAAAAGACGGCAAATTAAACGGTGAAGCGAAATATTATTACGCCTCCGGAAAATTAATGGAAACCGGTACTTATGAAACAGGATTAAAATCAGGAAAATGGATACGCTACAACGAAGGCGGCATGATGATTGGCATTGCAGCTTATGCAGCCGGAAAAAAAGATGGCACCTGGATTGTATATGATGATAACGGCAAAAAACGTTTTGAAATGAATTACAAAAACGGTGAAAAAACCGGTGTTTGGAATAACTGGGACGAAAATGGCGCTATCGTAAGCACTAAAGATTACGGTCAGATGAATTAATTCTTTCCCTCAATATTTTGAAAAACCCTGCTTCGGCGGGGTTTTTTTATGGCGTTTTGGCTCTTTTTATCAAAAATCAGGGTTTTTAGCGGGTTTTTGTCCATTATTCTCCCTCTCTTAAGTTCCTTAATCCATAAAAAATCCTGAGTTTTGCAGCCTGATGCAGGAAGCAAAAAAAATAGCCATTGTTGGCAGTACCGGAAGCATAGGAACACAAGCTCTAGAAGTGATTCGCGAAAACCCTAAACATTTTGCTGTAGAGGTTTTGGTGGGTAATTCCAATGCTGATCTTTTAATTCAACAAGCTTTAGAATTTAATCCGAATTCTGTAGTCATTGCCGATGAAAGCAAATACAAACAAGTAAAAGATGTTTTATTTGATAAGGGCATTAAAGTATTTGCCGGCAATAAAGCGGTTGAACAAATTGTAGAATCAGAAAACATTGATGTGGTGTTAGCCAGTATTGTTGGTTACGCCGGACTCGCCTCTACTATCAATGCCATTAAACATAAAAAAACAATTGCCTTAGCCAATAAAGAAACTTTAGTAGTGGCGGGCGATTTAGTAACGAAGTTAGCAAGAGAAAATGCTGTAAATATTTATCCTGTTGATTCGGAACACTCAGCTATTTTTCAATGCCTGGCCGGAGAGTGGGATAATAAAATTGAAAAAATTTATTTGACAGCTTCGGGCGGACCCTTCAGAGGAAAAACGAGAAAAGATTTAGAAAACGTAACGCGCGAACAAGCCCTTAAGCATCCTAACTGGAGCATGGGCGCAAAAATCACCATCGACTCCGCGAGCTTAATGAATAAAGGATTAGAAGTTATTGAAGCCAAATGGCTCTTTAATTTAAAGCCTGAGCAGATTGATGTGATTGTGCACCCTCAAAGCATTGTGCACAGCATTGTACAGTTTGAAGATGGCAGCATGAAAGCGCAATTGGGTCTTCCCGATATGAAATTGCCGATACAATATGCATTTTCCTATCCGGCGCGAGTACAGAATGCATTTAAACGTTTTGATTTTTTTAACTATCCGCAGCTTACTTTCGAGAAGCCCGACACCCAAACTTTCACTAACTTAGCCTTAGCCTACGAAGCCCTTAAAAAAGGCGGAAATATGCCATGCGTACTAAACGCTGCTAACGAAGTAGCGGTTGACGCGTTTTTGAAAGACAAAATAAAATTTTTACAAATGAGTGAACTCATTGAAAAATGCCTTCACAAAATTGAATTCATACAACAACCAGATTACAATCAATACATAGAATGTGATACCGAAACCAGAAAACTGGCGGCATCATTGTTATAAGAAAAAACATTATGGTAAAATTCGGACAACTTTTTTTAAGCTTAACAATTTTAATTACGCTCCACGAATTCGGGCATTTCTTTTTTGCCAAGCGTTTCAAATGCCGTGTAGAAAAATTTTATTTGTTCTTCGATTTCTTATTCCCCTTTGCGGGATTGCTTAATTTTTCACTTTTCAAAAAGAAAATCGGCGATACGCTTTACGGTTTAGGATGGTTTCCATTCGGCGGCTATGTGCAAATCGCGGGAATGGTTGATGAGCAAATGGATAAAAGCATGTTGGAAAAAGAACCGGAGCCTTGGGAATTCCGTGCGAAGCCTGCTTACCAGCGTTTACTGATTATGATGGGAGGAATTTTGGTGAATCTGATTTTAGGTTTCCTAATTTATTGGATGGTGTTTTATTTCTGGGGACGCCAAACCATTCCTGCCGATCAATTAAAATACGGTATCGCTTGCGATTCTACAGCTTTAAACATGGGATTAAGAGATGGTGATTTTGTTACATCTGTAGACGGAAAACCAATTACTAATTTACGTCAGGTGCCAATTGAAATCATCATGAACAAAGCTACCAGCATGGAAGTGTTGCGCGACGGACAGAAAGTAACTATCCCGATTTCAGAAGATAACATCAGCAAAATATTAAGCGGTTTAAAGAAAAAAGATTTTATCACTGTGCGCATGCCAACAGAAGTTTACGAAGTTACACCGGCGTCGTATGCAGAATCTGCAGGTCTGAAAAAAGGCGATTTGATTATTGGCGTCAACGATAAGTTAACACCTTTCTATAGTGATTTTATTCGCGAGAAAGCTTATTACAAAGGCAAAGAAGCTGAATTGGTTGTTATTCGCGGTGTGGACACCGTTAGATTAA
>CAYQDP010000084.1:0-9412 GCA_964416235.1 uncultured Flavobacteriaceae bacterium
CTGTTGTTTTGTAAGCTTTTGCGATTGAAGAGAAGATCAACACTAAAACAATTGCTGAAATAAATAATTGAGCGACATTTTTTGTAATTGAAAAATCGAGTGGTGATGCGTTTTTCGCATGTAACTCTCCTCCTACTTCTTCAACCTCTAAATATTGTCCGTGAAAATTCGGAGTTTCTGATGCATAATAAATATGCTCTTCATAATTCACAAAACGTTCACCGTTTTTCTCTACAACATGTATACCGTGTGTATCATGATGAAATTCACCTGATGAAAAAACAACTAATCCATTATTGGTTTTAAGAATTACAGGTAAAGGAATGGAAACCGCGTCGTGACCTTCGCCAAATAAATGCCAAGAATGTGAATCAAGTATGTGTTCGAAAGCAACTTTAGTAATATCTACTTTTTGTTCTTTACCATGACCATCAGCAACATGAACAACATTGCTGTCACCATGATGCTCCGGCTCAGTAGGTTCGCCGGCAGTAACTGAACCTGAAAACAGGAAAAAAAGGACTAAAAAAATCGGGAAAAATATCGCTTTTGCTCGCATGAAAAATCTCAAAAATTATCGTTCTTTAAATTTCGGGTGCAAATGTAGGTATAAAATGATATTTCGAGAAATTATTTATGAAGAAAAATAGGAAAAGCTTGATTTTGTTAGTTGCTGATTTTTAGTTAGTTGCAATATAACGGATCAACAAGCTCCTTGATTTTAGTCAGTTCGCTGATTTTAAGCGACCAAGACTATATTTTAACGCATGCGTTTATGCACCTGATAATAATAGGCGCCTCCGAAACAGGCGGCTGCGAAAACTAAAAGCTTCAATAAATGAATCCAAATGGCCGAAAATGAAACGCCGCGCAAAAACACACCATAAAAGGCTTCCAAACCCCAATTAAGTGGGGAGATAGAACTTATGTTTTTCATAATTTCCGGCATAACAAAAGTTGGAATCCAAACTCCACCTAAAGCGGCCAATAACACTACAAAAACAGCTCCAAATAGGGCGGCCTGATCTTGAGAACTTGCCACGGTTCCTACCAATAAACCAAAAGCTGTAGCGGCCAATCCGGCGCTTAAAGCAATACTAAATAAGGTGAGATAATTTTCTCCGGTTTGTAGCGTTGGCAATCCCATCATTGGTAATATATATAAACCTACGCTCAGCATTAAAACAAACTGGATGAGAGAAACAATTAAATACAAAGCAATTTTTCCAGCTAATACGTAAACATAAGAACCCGGCATTGTAAGTAAACGAAAAGCACTTCCATCCTCCCGCTCGCGAATAATGTTTCCGGATAAAGGAATACAGATGAAAAACATCGCAAACATTGTCCAGGCCGGAACATTATGTTGCACCGAATTCGGAACTAAAGTTGTTTCATTATTGGTGGCGTATTCCTCATTCGTTGATAATAATGGTTTTGTTTCGAGAGTAACTTCCTCCGATAAAGGCATCAATTCTTTCATCTCTACTTTTAAAACATCCACCATGCTCTGCATTTCAATGGCAGATACAATTCGTCCTATTGCACCGCTAATACTTACTTTAAACGATTGCTTAGTAATAGGGTCGAAATACAATTTTAATTGCAGAGAAGATGTATCCATTACTTTTACCGTACTGTCTACATCAGGAAATAATTTAGAAATTCTTTGCGAAGCTTTTTCGCGTAGCCTTGCCGTGCTTTTCTCAGGAATAACTACACCAATTAAATATTTACCTGTAGCAACCAACTCGCGTGCTTCTTCTCCACTGATATTTTGCTTATCTACTTTAAAAAATTTAGTTTGATTTAAAGCTCTTTCCAGTTGAACCGACAGCGAATCGTTATCCTTATCAACCAAAAGTAAAGGCACTGAAGTTTCGTTAACCGATTTAAAAGTTGTGTCCTGAATAATGGTCACAACAAAAACCAGTGCCATTGGCATGATAAACATAATACCCATTGCTGCTTTATCGCGAACCAGTACTTTGTACTCTTTATATAAACTATATAAAAGTTTTTTCATGATTAATCCCTGAATTTCCTTCCCGTAATTTTCAGGTAAACTTCCTCTATGGTATTACAACCATTATTTTGTATCAATTCTTTAGTAGAACCTTCTGTAATTAATTTTCCTTCATCAATAATGGCAATGTGCGAACAAAAATCTTCGGCTTCATCCAAATGGTGTGAGGTATAAAAAATTGTCATCCCCTTCTCTTCATTTAATTTCTTCAAATGATTTATGATGGCTGTTTTGGACTGGATATCAACTCCTACAGTAGGTTCATCGAGAATTAATAATTGCGGATGATGTAACAATCCGGCAATTAAATTAATCCTGCGTTTCATCCCTCCCGAGAAGGTTTTTATTAATTGATCTTTGTGTTCAAATAAACCCAACACTTCCAAATTATACTTAATTCGTTGTTTTAATTCATCGGTTTCAATGCCATACATATGTCCAAGAAATAACAAATTCTCATAAGCAGTTAGCTTAGGATATAGTGCGATTTCCTGTGGAACAACTCCAATTATTTGCTTAATTTTTTTGGAATCAACCGCGGTGTCCCAACCGTTAGTAATAATTTTTCCGGCGGAAGGAGAAAAGAGTCCACACAGCATAGAAATGAGAGTAGTTTTGCCGGCTCCATTTGGACCTAACAACCCAAAAATACTTTGCTTAGGAATAATCAATGAAAGGTCATTTACAGCAGGTCTTGGTGCGTTTTTGTACGACTTTAAAACATTTTGTATTTCTACCAAAGGGGCACCCTGCATTTTAATCTCCATTAGAGTGCACAAAAATAAGATTATTCTTGTAAAAATATCTTCATTTCACACGAAGCAACCGGTTGTCCGTTACATGTAGAAGTAGCAATTACCAAAGTCACATTCATAACAAAGGCCTTTATTTTTACTTCGGTTATTACCTCCGAACCAATCTTTGGCAACTGCTGAATTTGTAAATCTTTGATGTTTCCAATAAACCCAACCTTTGGAGGCATATTATGCTGACGAGCAATGTATCCTGCGTGTGCTGCGGCTGATTGCGCTAAATTTTCTGTAATTCCGGCTTCCGTTAATGCACCATTCTCAACTAACAAATGATCCTCTTCAACCAAAAATCCAGTTTTAACACTTTCCTGGGTGCTTTCATAAATGGTATGAACTAAGCAAATAGGATTGCGTTGAGGGATGTATTCAAAAATATGCTCGCGTGTTACAAGTGCCATTATACAACAGTTAATAAAGCGTTAGAGTATGAGAATCGTGCGCTCTCGGGAACTGATAAAAATATTTTTTGTCCTTTTTTCAGTTTTCCGCTATTTATTAAAGCTTCTAAAGCTAAAAAGATAGACGCCGCGCCAACATTTCCAACTTCAGGTAAATTCAAAAACCATTTGTCGCGCGGCACAACCGTATTGGTCAATTCCATTTCAGCAAAAATCTTATCCGCAAAATACATACTTGAAATATGCGGGAGATAATAATCAATTTCTGAAGACTTCAAGTTATGTTTCAGTAAAGATGCAGAATAAGCTTTCCCGCCAAACTTCACAATATTTTTATCCAATAATTTTACGTCCTGTTTTAAAGTAAACAGAGATTTATCTAAAATTTCACTCACCGGATGATCAGCCCAACCTTTTAAACTTCCATCGTATTTTTCGCCACCCATATACATACAAGTTTCCGCCTCATTGGCAAAACTGTAATTTTCAATCCATTCAATTTTTAAACTGATTTCTTTTTCATTGGGTTTGTTTTCTACTAAAACCGCGGCAGCACCATCACTTAACATCCAACGTAAAAATTCTTTATCAAAAGCAATTATGGGATTTCTTTCAAGAAGCTCTAACTTTTTATTCTCTTCTTCAAAATTCTGATGCTTCAACATAGCAGAAGTTCTTTCGGAAGCTGCTACCACCGCATTTTGTGTATCGCCCGAAATTACAGAAAGAAAAGAATGTTTTAAGGCGTGCATACCTGTACAACACACTCCACTAAATGAGATAACCTGTGTGTTGGAAGTTTCAGGTAATAATCCATGCACCATTACTGCATGCGATGGTGTTAACTGATCAGGCGTGGTGGTTCCACAAGCCAATAATTCTACGCTTTTAAGATTTGAACCGTGAAATAATTTTTTTATTGCATTCGCAGTTAACTGAGCATTAGTGTGAGTTGGCTCTGAGTTTTTTGTAAGAGCGTAATAGCGATTTTTGATTCCGTTACTGCGCAAAACAATAGCCTTTGAACGCGATTTACGTCCTCCAATCACGCCCAAATACTCCTCCATTTCATCATTTGAAATCGGATGACCCGGTAAAAAGCTGGAAATTTTATTTATGTAAACGCTATTCGCCATTCTATCTCTTTTAAACAAAAGATAATTGATTTTGTTTAATTAAAGCCAGGGCACAAAAGTAATATTTCTATGCTAATTACGTATTTAACATGTAAAAAATAAGTGGCAGCGGGTATATTATCAAGACTTTAAACCCGTTTGCTGGTAATAAGCAATTTCCCTTTTCATTTTTCCGGGAACAATTAGCGGAGTTAAACGCGCCACAATAGTAATAATCGGTGAAAGAAGTAAAATAGCTGTTGGCAAAACAATACCAAAAATACGAACGCGTGTTTTGCGGGCAGGATTTCCTGAATCTCCTTTTTTCCGAATGTAGTTGGCATATAATGGAAACATAGCTCTTCCACGCCCTTCCATTATCATGATATTTGCTCGTAAAAAATTTAAGTTCGCAGCCACGATTTTAGGTTGAAGTGGCGCATAATCGTTTTTTTCAATACAATTTTTTATTTCTGAGCCTATGCTTGAGGCCGCGTCCAAATCCTTTTGATGAATGCCATAACGCGGGAAAATACCCATGAAATTTTCTTTTATACCTTTTAATTCAAATGCAAGCACTGTGACTAAACTTGTAAGATTGGAAGAGTGATCAGGAAAAACCATGTTCCCAACCAATTTAGCATTAGCTTCCAATAAATATTTCTTCATTTTTTCTTGCGCACCCAGCCACATATTACGACAATTAATCAATGTAATGACCGGTTTTCCATTGAGTAGTTTTTTAGCTTCCGGAGTTTGTAAAAATGAGCTTATTGGTCGGCATACACTTAAAAACCAAGGCTGATAAGCGATGAAAATTAACTCATAGTTTTTATCCGTGTTTATTTTTAAAGGTTGTAATTCCATAGGAATTCCAAACACATTCTCCGGAAAGGCATCCATAAATTCCTGATAACCCCAAGGGTATGAAAAAGTAGTTTTCGGGGAAATTAATTCATAATCTATTTCGTAATCCTTATTCTCCACTAAAGGCTTTAATGTGGCATCAATTGCCGTTCTTGCCTGACCGGTTTGCGTGAAATAGATGACAAGAATTTTTTTCATGACAAATTAATTACACGCAAATTTAAGCTTATATTTATATTTGCTTTCAAATTTTATCATGAGTAACGAAAACATAAAAATAGAATCGGGTAAAGCTCCTGAGCCTGTTGGATTATATCCGCATGCCCGCCGTGTTGGTAATCTTCTTTTCTTAAGCGGAGTTGGCCCGAGAGAACGCGGTACAAAAAAAATCCCGGGAGTTGAACTGGATGAGAACAATAACATTATAAGTTATGACATCGCAGCACAATGCCACAGCGTTTTCAGAAACATTAAATACATTTTAGAAGATTCCGGAAGCAGTTGGGATAAAATAGTTGATGTAACTGTTTTTTTAACAAATATGAAAGATGATTTTCCCATCTACAATAAAATTTGGGCCGAATATTTTAAAGACAATGCCCCATGCAGAACAACTTTAGAAATAAATAAACTTCCTACTCCTATTGCCATTGAGTTGAAAGTGATTGCTACCATCGACTAAAAACTTGTACCATGAAAAAAATTACAACTACCTTATTTTTATTTTTTAGCATCTTATTGTTTGCACAAAACGAAAAACACGATTATTCTAAATTAAAAATTTTAGATGATGTGAAACTAAGTATAGAAGGTGTTGATCTTTTGGGAAACACCACTCAGAAAAACCTGGAAGCTTTAAAGGAATTGAAGTTAACGGGACTGGATGCCGAGAATTTTAAGATTATCTACTACCACTTTAAAACTAATTACAAACACAGCTTAACCAAAGATGAATTTACTGACGGTATTATTACTGAAGCCATGACTAAATTTTTCCATGACCTGGAAAGTAATTGCAAAGTGACTTTCGAAGAAATCGTTATTAAACAAACAGAAACAGGAAAGCTATTTAAAATCACTCCACTTACTTTGGTTATTAAGGTAGATTAATCTGCCACAAAATTCAGTATAAAAAGCCCGAATAATTCGGGCTTTTTTAGTATATTAGTCTTAATTTGAAAAGACTCTTTCTGATACTTCTCTTCAGTTTACCGTTTTTTATCACGCGGGCACAAGATTTCATTTACAAAAAAGACAACTCCAAATTAAAAGTAAAAGTCCTTGAAATAAACTCCATTGCAATTAAATACAAATCACTGAATTCGAATGACAGCTCAATAGTTTCTATCCCAAAATCGGATGTTGCAATTATTATTTACGAAAACGGAAACAGTGAGGTTATTAAGGAAGCGCCTGCCCAAATTATAACTCCGGATTTAAGATGGATAGAACGTGAAGCCAAAATTAGGCGACGCAACTATTATGATAGTTTAAAGAATGTGCGTCGCGAAACGAACAAAAACAAAATCCTTAAGCGAAAGAACTGTCTTTATTATAATCCTGTAGAATTAATTGACGGTAGTTTTGGAATAAGTTACGTCAGAAATATATGGGATAATACGTTTTGTTTATACCTACCAATAAGTGTTGGTTATGGCTCTCCTAATTTTACGAATGGACTATTAGCCGAAAACAAATGGGAATACAAAATGAATATAAAGAATTATGACGCAGCAGTTGGTCTTAATTTTAACTTAGGTCAATTTCCATACTTAACACCACACATTGGAATTATGTACCGCCAGGCTTATTTTAATGGTTCGTTTAACTGGAATGCAAAAGGCAATAATTTTAAACTTTATAAGAACTATTATTATTTCACTACCGGTTTCCGCCTTAGAACAACTGCACATTTCAGCCTAATGGCTAATTTACATATTGGATACTATTCTAATTATTATTTGAATACAAATAGTATTGCTCATTACAACATTTTAAGTGGTTATAACTCAGGAGCATCATTTAATTTTTCCATTCAATTAGGTTTTGATTTTTAATGAAAAAAGTAATTCTCATATTGATTGCATTTTGCACCGGAAAATTGCTCGGACAGGATTTAATCTATTTTGATAATAATACCAAATGGGAAGTAAATATTCTTGATAAAAATGACAGCCTTTTAATTTGTAGAAAAGCAAACAATAAGGAGGGTCCTCTTTACTCCGTACGAAAAACAGAAATTACTCTTATTGTTTACTCCAATGGCGAACACGAAGTAATAAAAAAAGCTGAGCAAAAACGCTATAATGACCCGGTTAAATATTTCATAGATGAATACTGGCGAAAGCGAGATTCTATTACAAACGCTCGCATTAAAGCAAGCACCCAAAAACTGGATGTATATACCCAAAATCCAAATATATTATTCAATAATCTGACCGAATACATAAACATTGGTATTGGTATTGATTATGTACGTGAGTTGTTTAAACAAAAGGCGTTACTCATTTCCAGCCTAGCTATTACCGCGGGAACAATGAGAACTGAAGACGGAAATCTTTACAGAAACGGAGGAAATATTGAAAATGTATACGCTCGTTCAAGACCATTTAGCTTCAATTTAGGGTTAAGCCTCAATTTAGGTAAGAGAAAATTCGTAACGCTAAATGCGGGTCCAATGTTGCGTGTTGCACAATACAATGGCACATTCGATCATGTAGTA
This sequence comes from uncultured Flavobacteriaceae bacterium, assembly GCA_964416235.1. Lineage (GTDB taxonomy): Bacteria > Bacteroidota > Bacteroidia > B-17B0 > Aurantibacillaceae > JAHEYG01. Next base: position 7,941 of record CAYQDP010000084.1, read on the forward strand.
TATACTAAAACAGGTTACGACACGGTTTATAAATACGACATCATTAGAAAAGATTTATATCCGAAGTCGTTTGTAATGAATTCGTATATGGGACAAATTAATGCAACACTTTTGTTCAGGATTGCCAGGCGTATAAATTTCATGATGTATGTAAATATGACCGTGTTTCAATATTGCAAGTTTATCAGTAACGATCCATCGGCCTACCAAAATCCCAACTATAAAAAACTCGAATATTACAATATAGGATATCCATTTACATTTACCAATATTGGTTTATCCATTGGGTATAGAGTAAAATTCAAAGTTCCAAACAAACAGAGTCATGACTAGCTTTTATGTGATTTTATTTTTAATTTTATTATACTAAAAAAAGTTTCTTTACGTTTTATTATCATGATGTTTCGCTTCGTATTTATACTAATGCTTTTATGGACTACGCGTTCTATAGCTCAAGACCAACTTTTCAAAAAAGACAATAGTAAACTTGAGGTAAAAGTTTTGGAAGTAACGCCCAATGAAGTCAAGTATAAATTAAAATCCAATCCCGACGGGCCACTTTATGTTGTGAATAAAAGCGAAGTTGCATTACTTATTTACGCAAACGGAGAACACGAAACTTTCCCAGACAGCAAACCTAAAACAGAAATCATATACACCCCCGTTTCTCCATTTGCAAGAATGGATTCATTAAGAGCGCAACGCAAAAGAGAAAATCTGGAGCAATTTAAAAATGTAACTAAAAATAAAAACGTAGTATTCCTAAATTCTCTAGCTCTCTTAAACGGTACTGCAAGTTTTTCTTATCTGCGCGAGTTTGCAAATGGTCTGTTCAGTATTCATGTTCCCATTTCAGCCTCGTTTGCCGAACCAAACTTACAAAACAGTTTGGGTTTCACCTCTAACTACTATTATAGTAACGTTTACAACTACCGAATAACACACAAAGCGTTCGATGCAGGATTGGGAATTTATTTTCACACCAGCGGAAAACATGCCGTTACACATTTTATTGGTCCACTCATTCGCTTTGCGCAATATAACGGAACATTTTCAGCAGCAAATTATACCAATGATCCATGGGGCAATCCTCAACCAACTTTTACTGATGATAAACATGCATTTGTTTTAAATGAATCTTACGCGATGATTAATAACGGTATTTTGTTCAGAATCACTCCTACATTCAACATGATGCTGCATGCGGCAATTGGTACAACCATTGATCACCATTTTATTGCCAATGATCCAAAAAACTTCTATTCACCATATTATAACACCTACTACAATAATAATTCAGGCGCGCCTGTATTTAACCTTGGACTTAACGTGGGCTATAGATTCTAGTCAGTCTCTACCAGCCTCGTTTTTAATGGTTTAAAAACCTCTTTCAGAGGTAAATAATCTTTATTATACTGCTTATTTTTAGTAAATTCGCTCTCCTTTTTAAAAAGCGGATGAAAAAATATCCT
>CAYQDP010000085.1:0-9374 GCA_964416235.1 uncultured Flavobacteriaceae bacterium
GGCTACCGCCGCAATGCCTTCTGGCGTCTTGATTTTTTTGTTTACTTTTTTCATCAAGGAAAAAAGTAAAAAGAATATTTTTTTGTTAGGGAGGCATATTACTGTGCCTATTCTTTACGCTGACACTTGGCGAACCAAAAAGTAAAATAAAATCTTCAACATTCTTTAAACATTTGTAACAGCAATGCTTGGTTATTTTACTTTTGTGCTTCAACAAGCTAAGCAACCAAATTGTCGTTAAACATTAAACAAATAAGATTAAAAAAATAAAATGAAATTTTTTATCGATACAGCCAATCTGGCTCAGATTAAAGAAGCACAAGACCTTGGTGTTTTAGACGGTGTAACCACTAACCCATCTTTGATGGCAAAAGAAGGCATCAAAGGACAAGAAAATATTTTAAAGCATTATGTAGATATCTGTAACATTGTTACCGGTGATGTAAGTGCTGAAGTCATCTCTACCGATTTTGAAGGTATGGTAAAAGAAGGTGAAGCATTGGCTAAATTACATCCTCAAATCGTAGTGAAAGTTCCTATGATTAAAGATGGCGTTAAAGCCATTAAATATTTTACAGAAAAAGGAATTCGCACCAATTGTACATTAGTATTCAGTGCGGGACAAGCTTTATTGGCAGCGAAAGCCGGAGCAAGTTATGTATCACCGTTTATCGGACGTTTAGATGACGTAAGCACTGATGGCATGCAATTAATTGAAGACATCCGCATTATTTATGATAATTACGGATTTGATACTGAAATTTTAGCAGCTTCTGTTCGTCACCCTATTCACATTATACAATGTGCTAAAGTGGGTGCTGATGTTGCTACTTGTCCGTTAAGCGCAATTACAGCCTTATTAAACCACCCTCTAACTGATAAAGGTTTAGCGCAGTTTTTAGCTGATGCTAAAAAATAATTGTTCCCTCTCAAAAACCAAAAAACCAAAAAGCCATTTCGAAAGAGATGGCTTTTTTAATTGCTAAAATTTGTATATTTATTTAAGCTAACATAAAGATTATTTGTGAGGGCTATATTTTGCTTATCGAGCAAATAATCAAATAATAAGTAAGTTGGTGGAATAAATAAAATAATGAAAAAAGTATTTTTGATATTATATCTCCTTTCTAAAATAGCTTTCGGACAAATTAATCTTGTTCCTAATCCAAGTTTTGAAACTTACACTAACTGCCCTACTTCTCAAGGTCAGATAAATCGAACTGGCAATTGGTACATGCCTGGAGGTGGAACTTCTGACTATTTTAATTCTTGCTTTACATTAACTACGACATCAATAGTAAACATGGATGTTCCAGCTAATACAGCTGGCTACCAAATGGGAATTCAAAACTCTGCTGGTTATTCCGGCCTTCAAGCTTGGGCAGATGGAATGACAACTTACAGAGAGTACATACAAACAAAATTAACAACAACCTTAACTGCAGGACAAAAATACTTTGTAACTATGTATGTTTCGTTAGCTGATAGTTCGCTATGCGCGACAGATGATTTAGGTATATACTTTTCCCAGAATCCAATACCGCAGAGTGGATACAACCCTATTAATGTCGTTCCACAAATTTCAAATCCCTCTGGTATATTTTTAACCGACAATATTAATTGGACAAAAATATCAGGATCATTTATTGCAACAGGAATTGAGGAGTATATTACAATAGGTAATTTCAAAAATGACGCTAATACCGACACGTTATCGGCAGGGCTTTCATGTATTTCTAGTTTCTCCTATTATTATATTGATGGTATTTGCGTTTCAACTGATTCCACGCTTGGCAACTTAACTTACATTCATGATCTTTCGAAAAAATCAGCTGAATTATTTTATCCAAATCCAACCACAGGAAATATCAAAATTAATTTGACTCAAATTGCAAACATCAAATTATTTGACAGGTTTGGACAAACTCTAATTATAAAGGAAAGTTTTAACGAAAATCAACTGGACTTATCTTATCTGTCTGATGGAATATACTTTATTCAAATACAAACGGGCAATAATATTGCGCTTAAAAAAATCATTATTCAACATTAAATATATGTGCCTATCTACTTATACTACTGGCGCATGTAAATTTTTATGGGAAACCTTCAGTCATAATAAAAAAACCACCTTTTATAAACAGTAATGAAGCGAATAAAACTATTAACAATTCTAGTTGTTTTAATTTCTCATTTTAAATACATCAGTCAATCTGTGTGGACCGCAGGACCCATGTTGCATTATAGTTTTGGTGGTGAAAAAAGACATTTCTCTTTTGCTTTTGAAGTTGCATACTGGAATTTTAAAAACGTACCCTACAGTTTTGATGGCGGTATTGAGTTTAGCAAAAAACGAACGTGTCTTTATTGTGAGGCGCAAACAGGCATAGGCTTTACCGGTGTCTCTGCCGGTCCGGTTATCGAATACAATAAAGAAGAACGTAAATTACGTGCCGGTTATCAGGCGACGTTCTGGATGAATTATTTTCTTGGTTTTGATTACCGTTACCGCCGTATTGATAAAACACATTTTAATTGCATCGGCACCTATGGTAAGCTTCCTGTTGCCACTAAAGACATGAAATCTTCCAATGGTAACAATTATCATAGCTGGGATGATTAGTCCATTATTTTTGGAGCATTAAAATCCGAAAAACTGAATTTTTTATGCGAGCAATTGTATATAAGGCTTACGGTCCACCCGAAGTGGCCCAACTGAAAGAATTACCAAAGCCATCTATTAAGGACCATGAAGTCTTAATAAAAGTACATTGCTCTACCGTTAACCGTACGGATTCAGGATTTCGCAGCGCTGAATATTTTGTTTCGCGTTTTTGGAGCGGCTTATTTAAACCTAAATTTCCGGTGCTGGGCTGTGAATTTGCAGGCGTTATTGAAGCCACCGGAAAAAATATAAGCACTTACAAAAAAGGCGATAAAGTTTTTGGATTTAACGATCAAACTTTTGGCGGACATGCAGAATATGTTGTTATGCCGGAAAATGCCGCAATGGCTCTTATTCCTGAACAACACAGCTTCGAACAGGCTGCAGCATTAACAGAAGGCTCACACTACGCACTGGTAGATATACAGGCAGCAAAAGTTCAGGCCGGACAGAACGTAATGGTATACGGCGCAACAGGTGCTATTGGTTCTGCCGCAGTACAGTTATTAAAACATTTTGGTGCTCATGTTACCGCAGTTGCTAATACAAAAAACGTAGCCTTGGTAAAATCGCTGGGTGCAGATGTAGTTATCGATTATCAAACAGAAGATTTCACGCAAACAAAAACCAGATTCGATTTTATTTTCGACGCGGTAGGAAAAAGCTCGTTCGGACAATGTAAACCTTTATTAAAAGAAAAAGGGATTTACATTTCAACCGAATTGGGAAAAAACGGAGAGAATATTTGGCTGGCATTACTTACACCCTTACGCGGAAGAAAAAAACTCCTATTCCCTCTTCCTACCATTACAAAAAACGATGTTGAATTTCTTGGCGAGCTTGCCCAACAAGGAAAATTTAAACCCGTAATCGATAGAAGTTTCACCATGGAACAAATTGTGGAAGCTTACCGTTACGTGGAGTCGGGACAAAAAACCGGTAATGTAATTTTAAAAATTGTGGAGTAGTATATACTACTATTTTTTGAGAACTTCTTCTATCGGTTTGCTGGTGCAGCCATTAGGGAAAGGATTATTTAGTAAAATGCTTATTGTTGGAGCAATTTCAGTGATGTAATAATTTCTTACACTTTCTCCTTTTTTAATTCCTCCGCCGTAAAATATTAAGGGAACATGTGTATCGTAAGTAAATTCAGAACCATGTGTTGTACCGGTCTCAGGTATATCTAACCAACCCGGCATATAAGAAAAAGCTACATTACCACTGCGCTTGTGATTATACCCATTCGCAATTAAGCTTTTAAAACTATCCCCTTTATATCCTTCAAATTTCAAAACTGAAGAAGGATACGCTTCAGAAATCCCTTCCATTTGAATTAATTTATTCGCTAAGGCCTTTTCTACTTCATCACTATTCAACTTCAACTCAGTTAATTTTACAGATGATAAAAACACCTGTTGATTGCTCATGTTCACAATTAATGAATCACCATAAAGTTTCTTACAAAAACTTTTTAATTCCTTTTCAATGTTTTTTTCTTTCAGGTATCCCGCAGGAATCTTTAAATCTTTCAAATAAGCTGCTACATCAGCCGCACCGTGGTCAGCAGTTAAAAACACAACGTAATTCTCTTGTCCCACTTCAGCATCCAGTGTTTTTAATAATTCTTCCAAATCTTTATCCAAGCGTAAATACACATCTTCCGTTTCAACAGCTCTTAATCCATAAGAGTGACCTACGTAATCCGTACTGGAGAAACTGATGCATAACATATCGCTGATATCATCCTTGCCCATCGATTCATTCTTCAAACATTCAATTGCAATATCCTTTGTAATGGTATTTCCCCAAGGTGTTGCTTTTAAAATTCCCCATGAATTATTCTCAATCTGACTTTTGTAATCGTAAGGAAATACCGGCTTTTCTTTTTTATTTGGCGCCTTCTCATATTTATTATCATCAACAATTGAATTCGTGTAAGTTTCAATTCCGTATAAAGTATTCCATCCCCTTTCTAAATATGATTTCGGTAATTTCTTTGCGTTGAAATTATTCAACCACAGAGGAAGTTCCTTTACATACCAATCGGAACTAACAAAATTTCCGGTTTCTTCATCAAACCAAAAAGCCGCATTACCTGCATGTCCCACCGGAAGCACAGAACTTCTGTCTTTTAATGCAACGCCGTATACTTTCGATTTTCCATTGGTAAATAATTTTAATTCATCACCCAACGTTGTAGTCAGCTGTTTGTGCGGCGACATTTTTCCGTTCTTGCTTGTAGTCCCGATTGGTTTTACTTTATCATCAGAAACACAGTAGGTTTCTACGCCTGTTTCTTTCACAAACCAATCATTCGCGATGATGCCATGCACATTAGGCGCTGCGCCGGTATAAATACTGGAATGGCCCGGTCCTGTATAAGTTGGTACATAATTGTAGTGAGTGTTTTTACAAAAGAAACCATCATTCACCAATCGTTTAAATCCACCTTCACCATAACGGCTCCAATAACGATAAATATAATCTGTACGCATTTGGTCGACAACAATACCAACTACCAATTTTGGTTTCGGATTGTTTTGCGAAAAGCCAATTAAACTAAGGCTTAAAAAAAGTAAAACTAATTTTGATTTCATCCTGCAATTATATTCGTTTAGGATTAAATAAGTATTAAGAAATTATTTTCTTTTATTCTTTTTACCCGGCTTTTTGAATTTCGGGTTATTCATTTCCTTCTCTGCTTCACGCATCAGGAGTTTCCAATTATCGTTGGTATCCTCAGTAAACAATAAAGTTTCGTTGTAATCATCCTTTGCCACTTCCAAAACCTTAATCGGATTATGTAAATATTTTTCAATCAACTTAAGCATTGGTTTTTCTTCCTCGCTGCAAAATGAAACAGCATTACCGCGTTTATTACCACGCCCTGTACGACCTACTCTATGTACGTAATTTTCTTCTTTATCCGGCAAATCATAATTCACCACGAAATCTACATTATCGATATGCACACCGCGTGCCGAAACATCCGTAGCAATTAAAACATTTACTTCCCCTTCTTTAAAGGCTTTCATCACATTTAACCTGTCGGCCTGCTCCTTGCCCCCATGCATGGTAATAGTTTTGATTTTCACTCGCTCCATGGCAGCAGCTACACGTTCGGCGCGTACTTTGGTTCTTACAAATACTAAAATACGCGTATCGGGATTTTCATTGATTAATCTTTCAAGGAAAAAGCGCTTATCATCCATACTCACAAACATCACCGAATGGTCAATGTTTTTTGATACAGGATCCTTCGGCGAAATCTGAATACGAATAGCGTTTCTAACAATACTGTAAGCTAAATCCTTAATTTTTTCACTGATGGTTGCCGAAAAGAACAAGGTTTGTCGCTCGCGAGGAAGTCGCTTAATTAAATCGCGGATGTCGTTATAAAAACCTAAGTCGAGCATATGATCGGCCTCATCCAAAATCAAAATTTCTACCTCACGCAAATTAATATGCCCCTGACTTGCTAAATCAAATAATCGTCCTGGTGTTGCTACTACCACATCGGCTCCGTCTTTCAACGCCATGATTTGAGGATCTTGTGCTACGCCACCAAAAATTCCAACCGTTCTAATATCTGTATGTTTGGCAATACTATCGAATACACCAGAAATCTGTATCGCTAACTCATGTGTTGGCACCATCACAATACACTTCAATCCTTGCGGCTCACGTTGCTTACGACGCAATAAAATATCAATCACAGGAATTGCAAACGCAGCCGTTTTACCTGTACCCGTTTGCGCTATCGCTAAAACATCTTCACCTTTTAAAATGCTGGGAATGGCTTTAAACTGAATATCTGTTGGGCGTTTAAAACCCAATTCATCCAAACTTTGTTTAATGTGAGGCGAGATATGATAAGATGCAAACTTCATGATTTTTATTTTGTCGCATCCAGCTGTTCATACACTGAGTTGTTACTCTTAAACTCAGGTACTAATTCCTTCATGCATTGTACAATCTTTAAATTGTTTTGTGTATCAAACAATTTAATTAATTCATTAATTACTTTGGCAACATCCGCATAATCGTATTCGCGTACTTTACCAATTAAAATTTGTGTGTGATGCGTTGGCAAGGTGTTTTCACTGTCTGCCAAAAGTTCTTCGTATAATTTTTCACCCGGACGTAAACCCGTGTATACAATTTTAATATCACGTCCTTCTTCTAATCCTGACAACTTAATCATTTTACGGGCGAGGTCAACAATTTTCACCGACTTACCCATATCGAATACGAAAATCTCTCCACCCTTGCCCATACTACCTGCCTCCAATACTAACTGACAAGCTTCAGGAATAGTCATGAAGTAACGTGTGATTTCAGGATGCGTAATAGTGATTGGTCCGCCCTGCTCTATTTGCTTTTTAAAGCGAGGAATTACCGAACCGTTAGAGCCTAACACATTACCAAAACGTGTGGTCACAAATTTGGTGGACGATTGCTTACCCAAACTCTGAATGTAAATCTCAGCAATGCGTTTAGACGCACCCATCACATTGGTTGGATTCACAGCTTTATCTGTACTCACAAAAACAAATTTGCTGACTTTATACTCTACACTTAAATCGGCAGTAATTTTTGTACCGAGAATATTAGTAAGAATTGATTCTGACGGATTGTTTTCCATCATGGGAACATGCTTATAAGCTGCAGCATGGAAAACAATTTCCGGTTTAAAGGTGCGAAACACATTGTGCATGCGATCTTCGTTACGCACATCACCGATCACTGTTTCAAATTTATCTTTTGAAAATTTGTCGCTGAATTCAAGTTCCACATCGTGCAAAGGACTCTCTGCCTGATCAAGCAAAATAATTTTCTTTGGAGCATACTTCATACATTGGCGTGATAATTCACTTCCAATAGATCCCGCAGCTCCTGTTATTAAAACAATTTTATCCTTTAGTTGCGAAGAAATTAAATCGTTATCCAACTTAATCGGATCACGCTCGAGTAAATCTTCAATATTAATAGCACGAAGCTGATTGAAACTTAATTCGCCATTGATCCATTTTTTAGCAGGAGGCACATTCAACAAACGTACATTGTGATTTAAACACCAGTCGGTGATGTCATTTAATTTTTGTGGCGGCAGGTTTTGAATGCTGATAATGATTAACTCTACATTATTATCCTTCACCAGACTTTCCATTTTGTCGGGCGTGTAAATGAATGCGCCTTCCAAACTACGACCTTTCTTTTTATTATCATCATCAATAAATCCAACCACTTTGTATTTAATGGCAGCATCTCTGTCGAGTGTACGTTTGGTTATGATGCCGCTTTCACCTGCGCCGTAAATCAAAACATTTACTTTTCCTCCTTCCGGATTTTTACTCTCAAAATAAATGGCTTTTACGGCGAGACGGGAGCAAATCATCAGGAACATGGTTACTAAAGCATCTATAATGATAATGGCTGTTGGAAAAATAAAGTAGCCGATGCTAAAATAAGTAATCGCATTAACTGCAATTAAAGAAACGCTTCCTAAAATAACCACAGCCAGAATACGCATGGCATCGCGCGTGCTGGTATAACGCACCACACCTTTGTAAGTTTTTGAAATAAAAAATGAAACGCCGCGGATTAAAAGTAAAGCGGCATAATCAAGCGGTAAATTTTTTAAATCCGCATCCGGAATGTTTTCAAAATTAAATCGAAGGAAAAAAGCAAGGGTTAATGAAAAAGCACAAATCACCAAATCGATGATAAGAATAGACCATCTTGGCAAGTTATATTTCCAGAAGAGGCTCAGTAACCTTGACATACCGTAAAGTTAACTATTTTTTTGGAGTGGCAGTGTCGCGGGGAACGCTGTTGGTGGGAGTGCTTACAGGCTTGGGTTTATCAGCGGCTTGTATTGGTGCTACGGGCTTCACAACCGTCTTAAAAGGTTTATCGGAGGCAACAATTTCACATTCGGTACAAATTTCTTTCAATTTCACACGCATTTCGCAGTCGGTGGGCTGAACATAAATTTTCTTTTTGGTGCTATCCGGCATGGTAAATTCCATATCCGTTGCTAACGTTTTCGGTCCTTCGAAAACAAAAGGCTCTTTGAAATGATCCTCGAGATGAATGTCTTTTATGTGAATCTTCTTATCGAAAATAACCGTGTATAATTCGAAAATAGCGCGTGAAATTTTAATGATGATTTCATTCTTCTTCGCATCATAACTTACTTTTACATTACCGATTACTTGGGTACTGTAGTTAAATGGTCCTACTTCTACTTTTGCATCGCAGGTAAAATCGCTGCTATCCGGCTTAAGATTTATTTTAGGATTGATGATTTTCCAATAGTATTTTCCTTTTATGAGCATAACTTCATAATCACTGCTACCTTTTATTTCTCCAACTGCAGCAAATACTTTATTGATAGCCTCTTCATGAAGTGAAACAGCAAAGTCGTTATACTTTTGAGGGAAGAGCGAGTTGCTGAAACATACAAAAAACAAAAACAACGCGCGTCCAATATTTCGGCCTGACGATTGTAACGGGAAACTCTTATTTGACATATTTACCTCAGCTCCCATTCTTTCCAATCCATTTCTTCGCCGTTCAGTATTCCTAAATAACTATGATAGCGCTCCTCGGAAATTTCACCGTTTTCTACAGCTTCCTTAACAGCGCATTTAGGTTCATTCACATGCAAACAATTATTGAATTTACAATTGTTCATCACCTT
>CAYQDP010000086.1:0-9338 GCA_964416235.1 uncultured Flavobacteriaceae bacterium
CATAGCAATCTTCAGCATCAAATGTTCCGCCAACAACCAACATGGCCGGCTTTATATTATAACAAGCACGTCTGGCATCTCTCGCTTTCCACCAATCATCATAATTGGGATGTGTAATTAAATCATTCCAAAATTTTATGGAGTCTCCCATGAGTTTTGTGAAGTTTTTAATAGGGCCTGTTTCCAAATAAAATTTATAATTATCAAGGATTGGAAAATCAAAACCACGCGATCCGATTGTTGTTGGCGCAGGACGAGGTTTACCGAATCCTGAATAAAAACTAAAGGCATCCATCAACATGAATGCACCATTATGATGAAAATCGTCGCCTAAAAACCATTCGGTAACCGGTGCTTGCGGACTAACCGCTTTCAATGCAGGATGTCCGCTTAAGGCAGCCATGGTGCTGTAAAATCCGGGATAGGAAATTCCGAAAATACCAACATTACCATTGTTGAACGGAATATTTTTAACTAACCAATCAATCGCATCATAAGTATCACTCGCCTCGTCAACATCAGTTTTGTTTTTTTTATTTGCAATAAACGGACGAACATCCACAAATTCTCCTTCACTCATCCATTTGCCACGTACATCCTGAATCACGATGATGTAATTTTCTTTGGCGTAATTCTTCCAATAAGTAAGCCATAGTCGTGATGTGAAATTATCTTCACCGTAAGGTCCGCAGGAGTAGGGCGTGCGCACCATTAAAATGGGATGTTTCTCAGAAGAGTTTTTTGGCATGTAAGCAGCGGTAAATAGACTTACTCCATCACGCATTTTAATTTTATATTCGCGTTTATAATAATTTTCCTTCAACCATTTTTCATCAACGTTTTGTGCGCTTAATAAAAAACCAAAGCTTAGTAAAATCAGTATACCTAATAGTTTCTTCATATAACTAAGTTTTTACTTTTAATATTTTTTGTACGGTTTTAGCTTTTTGTTTCGCTTTCACCAAATCGTCATCAGTAATTGTAACGTGCCCCATTTTACGAAATGGCTTTGTTGTTGTTTTTCCATAGAGGTGAACATAAACACCACCAAACTTCATTACATCTTCCAATCCTTCGTATTTCGCCGGGCCTTCATAACCCATTTCACCCAATAAATTAATCATTACGGCAGGTTTTACAATGGAAGTATCACCCAGAGGTAAATTTAAAATAGCGCGCCAGTGTTGTTCGAATTGGGAAACAATATTCCCTTCAATACTGTGGTGACCGCTATTATGCGGACGAGGCGCAATTTCATTGACAAGAACTTTTCCGTCTTTGGTAAGAAACATTTCTACTGCCAGTAAACCAACAATCCCCAATTTTTCTGCAACCAATGTAGCAATTGAGATAGCTTCTTTTTCAATGCTCTTTTTTATGCTTGCAGGAGAAAATAAAAACTCAACAAGGTTAGCTTGCGGGTTAAATTCACATTCTACGCATGGGAAACATTTTGTTTCTCCGCTTGCATTGCGTGCAACGATCACCGAAATTTCTTTATCGAAATCCACCAAACGTTCAAGAACACTAGGCTCTGTAAAAGCTTTCTCCAAATTATGCGGATTATTCAACTTCACAACACCTTTTCCATCATAGCCACCTTTTCTTAATTTTTGAAAGAAAGGAAAGAAATCGGCGTATTTAGAAATTTGTTCTTTGGTTTCAATCAGAAAAAAATCAGCAGTAGGAATATTATTACGTTGGTAAAACATTTTTTGTAAACCTTTATCCTGGATCAATTCAATTAATTCAGGTTGAGGATACACACGTTTGCCCTCTTTTTCCAAAGTTTTTAATGCGTCGGTATTTACATTTTCAATTTCAATGGTTATTACTTCTTTGTCTTTACCGAATTTGTATACCGTATCGTAATCAGTAATACTTCCTTTGGTGAAATTGGAAATGCCCTTACATGGGGCATTAGCATCAGGATCGAGGACAGAAATATTTAAATTATAGTTAATGGCATTTTGAATCAGCATGCGGCCTAATTGTCCGCCACCCAAAATTCCAATCTTATGTTGGGGATCGAAAGAATTCATAGAATTAATTATGCTACAAAGTAACAGAAATTAAGTTAATTCCTTAACTTTATATCTCTTATTTAACGATGAAAAATCTATATTTTTTAAGTCTACTTCTTCTTGGCGCATATGTTGCTAGTTCACAAAATCATCGCTGCGGTACTACTGAGGTTATGAATCAGTGGATGAAGGCCAATCCGGAAAAAGCTAAACAATTTTTAGCCCTTCAGGATGAGGCTAAAAGGCATGATGAAAATGGTTTCTCAGCTAAAATGACTGCTTCAACAATTTATACCATTCCGGTAGTTTTTCATGTTTTGCATTTAAATGGCTCGGAAAATATTAGTGATGCTCAAATACAGGATGCAGTTAATATTCTGAACCGCGATTTTAGAAAACTGAATTCAGATACGGTTACTATTGTTAATGAGTTTAAAAATTTGGCAGCGGATGTGGGATTTGAATTTCGCTTAGCTACTAAGGATGAAAACGGTAATTGCACCAATGGAATTACGCGCCATTATGATTCGCGAACAAATTGGGTAGCTGATTTTTCAAATTATGTTTATACCTGGGATAACACCCGCTATTTAAATATTTATGTTGTAAATACAATAACCAGCGGCGCGGCAGGTTACACTTTTTTACCCGGTACTGTTGGTTGGTCGGCGGATGCAATTGTTATTCGTCATGATTATACAGGCAGTATTGGAACAGCTTTTCCATTCGGACAACGCTCACTAACACATGAGGTAGGGCATTGGTTTAATTTGCAACACGTATGGGGTTTAACTAATAATCCAGGAGTGGCATGTGGTGATGATGGAGTAAGTGATACACCAATTACTAAAGGGTTCACCAATTGTAATTTATCGGGCGCGGCAAATTGTAATCCTCCAATTAAAGAAAACGTACAGAACTACATGGATTATTCTTTTTGCGGACGAATGTTCACAATAGGTCAAGCTACGCGAATGAATAACGCAGCATTAAGTCCAACCGGAGGAAGGAATAATATACACACCACTTCCAATCTAATTGCAACCGGAGTTATTAATCCGATTAGTCCTTGCGCACCAAGGCCGGATTTCATGGCTGATAAATCGGAGGCTTGCGTTGGTGATAAAGTGACATTTACCGATTTAAGTTATAATGGAACAATCACCAATTGGAGTTGGAATTTTTCAGGAGGAAGTCCTGCTACATCAACAGTTCAAAATGCGTTTACAAATTTTACACAATCGGGATTGATTCCTGTACAGTTAAAAGTGAGCAATGGTATTGGAGCTGATTCGGTGATTAAACAAATCGTTACTGTTTTACCGGGTTCCGGTAGCGGAACCACTAATATTTCTCAAAGTTTTGAAACAATCACTTTTCCGACTAATTTCTGGATAAAGAATTATCCGCAGATTGGTTCCGGTTGGATTCAAACTAGTACTGTTGGTGCAACAGGAAATAATTGTGTGATGATTGATAATTATTTCGATTCTCCAAGTGAACCTTCACTCATTTACTCTCCTATGTATGATATAAGCACTTTGCCTAATCCTGCTCTAACATTTAACGTTGCATATTCACAAAATACGGGTGGAAGTGATGATCGATTGCGCGTTTATGGTTCTGTTAATTGCGCTAACTCTTGGATTTTATTGTATAGTAAATCAGGCTCAAATTTGCACACATTAGGTGCAGGAAATTATGCAGTTGGTGCGTTTAAAAATCCAACATCTTCTCAGTGGAGAAAGGAAACTGTGAGTTTGTCGTCTTATTCATCTGTAACAAATTTGTTATTGAAGTTTGAGTTCAAGAAAGATAGTCTAAATCCCGGGAATAATATTTTTCTGGATGACATCAACCTTGAATCTGCAAGCGGAATTGAAGAGTTAAATTCAGTCCAAAATTTGGGAGTTTATCCTAATCCCGCCAATGATTTTACTATTGTGTATTTAACTTCCAATTCATCTCAGCGCGTAGAAATTGAACTTATTGATGTAAACGGGGAAATTGTATTTGTTTCTAAAAACAATCGTTTAAATTTAGGAGAGAATAAAATAAATCTAAACCTTAACGGTTTGTCGAAGGGCTTTTATGCGATAAGGTTAAAAACTGTGGACAAATTCTACGTAAAGAAGCTAATTATCGACTAAAAACCTTTCATTTTGGCTTATAATTCACTAATTTTAGGAGAATTATTTTAAGTAAAAACACATGAAAAAATTATTACTTGCTATTGTAGCATTTGCAGGTTTAACTGCAAGTGCCCAAAACTATAAATATTGCGGAACTGATCAGGTCATGAATGAATGGTTTGAGAAAAATCCCGCAGCTCGTTTAGTTTATCAAACTTTGCAACAACAAGCAAAAACTCAAGATTCAATTGCATTTTTGAACGGTTATAATAGTACAGAGCAGAAAATGTCTGCTGCACCTATTTACACCATTCCTGTTGTATTTCATGTGTTACACTTGGGTGGCACTGAGAATATTAGTGATGCGCAAATTCAGGATGCGGTAAATATTTTGAACCGAGATTATCAAAAATTAAATTCGGATACTTCTTTGGTAGTAACACAGTTTAAAAATTTAATCGGTGATGCCCGTGTTGAATTCCGTTTGGCTACAAAAGATCCTTCGGGAAATTGCACGAATGGTATCACGCGCCATATTGATGCTAATACAAATTGGACAAGCACCTTGTCGCATTATATTTATACATGGCCACGTAATATGTACATGAATATTTACGTAGTGAAAACCATAGCAAGTGGTGCAGCAGGTTATACATACTTACCAGGTACTTCTCCGTCTTTAGCAAGTGACGCAATCGTAATTTTGCATGATTATGTTGGAAGTATTGGAACAGGAAACGTAGGAACATCACGTGCTTTAACGCACGAAGTTGGTCACTGGTTGAATTTACCTCACGTCTGGGGCGGAACCAATAATCCGGGTGTGGCTTGTGGTGATGAAGGTGTGAGTGATACCCCAATTACTAAAGGTTTTTCTTCTTGTCCAAGCAGCACTACTGCAGCAATGATTTGCAATCCGGGTATTGTAGAAAATTATCAAAACTACATGGATTACTCATATTGTTCGCGCATGTTCACAACAGGACAAGCTACCCGTATGAACAATGCATTATTAAGTGCAACTGCTCAACGTAATAATCTTTCCACGAGTGGAAATTTAACTGCAACAGGTGTGAATCCTACATTTGGCCCTTGCGCGCCAATTGCTGATTTCTATACTTATTCAGGCGTTACTTATAACCTGTATACTATTTGTGCGGGACAAAGTTTAAGTTTTGTTGACGCATCTTACAATGCGGCGGTAACTTCTCGTACCTGGTCTGCAACAGGTGGTGCTGTAATTGCAAATGTAAACGGCTCTCCAACTTCAATTACTTTCCCTAACGCAGGGGTGCAAACCGTTACCTTAGTATCAAGCAATGCACAAGGTTCAAGTACAAAAACAAAAACCGTGAATGTATTACCAAACACAGCATTTATTACTAACTCTTATCAAGAAAGTTTTGAGGGAGCAGGATTACCAACTAACTGGGCTATCATTAACCAAACCGGTGGTACAACCTGGCAACAATATGTGGGTGCTGCAGCTTCCGGAAGTAATTCTTATTACATGAATAACTCAATCAATCCAAATGGAGCGGTTGATATTTTAGAAACTCCATCTTACGATTTCTTAGCAAACAGCGGAGCAATTTTTACATTTAAATACGCTTATGCACGTTATAGCGCAACCAATGCGGATGTGTTTAAAGTACAAGCCAGCAGTAACTGTGGTGGAACATGGCAGGATATTTATACACCATCTAATTCAACTATGGCTTCAGGTTCAGGAGGAACAACAACAACACCATTCTTCCCAACTCCGGCTCAGTTTAAAACTTATACTTTAACTACACACCCGGCATTTAACTCGTATAAAACACAAGGTAATGTACGTATCCGTTTCTATTTTCAGGAAGATCCGGCTGCAGGATTTGGAAATAATATTTTCTTAGATGATATTAATTTCAATTCACCGTTAGGTGTAAACGAATTAACTCAATCAATAGGGTTTAATGTATTCCCTAATCCAACTACAGGAAGTGCGCATATCGTATTTAACTTAAGCGACAATGCTGATGTGAAGTATTATGTGACGGATATTACCGGTCGTATCGTAGAATCTGAAAAATCAATGAATGCAAACCCGGGTGAACATAACGTAATCGTGAATGAAAATAATGCGTTAAAATCCGGTGTGTATTTAGTGCACTTCGAATTAAACGGACAAAAAATGTCACGTAAATTAATTGTTGAATAATAAATTATAGCAGACTGTTTTTAAGCAGTCTGCTTTCTCTGTCGATTTAAATTTTATATGAAGATTTCTTATAATTGGTTAAAGACTTTAATCAATACCGAATTAAAACCTGAAGATATTTCGCGTTTACTAACTGATTGCGGACTAGAAGTAGAAAGCATGGAAGCTTTTGAATCCGTAAAAGGCGGATTAAAAGGTGTTGTAGTTGGAGAAGTAATGGAGCGTGAAAAACATCCGGATGCGGATCGTTTAAGTTTAACGAAAGTTAATGTGGGCGGAGAGAATTTACTTTCCATCGTATGCGGCGCACCAAATGTGGCAGCGGGACAAAAAGTTTTAGTGGCTACGGTTGGTTGTACTTTATATCCAACAGAAGGCGATCCTATTGAAATTAAAAAATCAAAAATTCGCGGCGCAGTAAGTGAAGGAATGATTTGCGCGGAAGATGAAATCGGTGTCGGGAAAAGTCATGCCGGTATTATGGTTTTACCTGCTGATACAAAAGTAGGAATGCCGGCAGCTGATTATTTTAAATTAGAGAACGATGTTGTTTTTGAAATCGGATTAACACCTAATCGCAGTGATGCAGCTTCTCATTTAGGGGTAGCGCGTGATTTGGCTGCTGTGTTAAAAACCATTGATTCGAATAGTTCTGCAGAAGCAAAAATTATTGGTATTCGTGAGTTACCTCCTGCCACAGGATTAAATACAGTTGAAATAAAAATAGAGAACACCAATGCTTGTAAGCGTTAC
Organism: uncultured Flavobacteriaceae bacterium; assembly: GCA_964416235.1. GTDB lineage: Bacteria > Bacteroidota > Bacteroidia > B-17B0 > Aurantibacillaceae > JAHEYG01. The sequence continues at coordinate 7,110 of CAYQDP010000086.1, forward strand.
AGCGGTTTGGTGGTGAGTGGAATTACTGTTTCGGCATCTCCCGATTGGTTGCAAAACCGATTAAAAGCAATTGGATTGCGTCCGATTAATAATGTAGTAGACATAACCAATTTTGTATTGCATGAATTAGGACAGCCATTGCATGCTTTTGATTTGGAAAAAATAGCAGGTAATAAGGTTATTGTAAAAACTTGTGCCGAAGGAACTAAATTCAAAACATTGGATGAAGTAGAAAGAAAGCTTTCTGCCAATGATTTAATGATTTGCGATGAAAGTGAAGCAATGTGTATCGCAGGTGTGTTTGGCGGTATTGATAGTGGTGTAACAGAATCAACTAAGGCAGTGTTTTTAGAGAGTGCATATTTCGATAGTGGATACATTCGTAGAACAGGAAAACACCACGGATTAAAAACAGATGCTAGTTTCCGTTTTGAGAGAGGCACTGATCCTGAAATGACTGTAACCGCTTTAAAGCGTGCTGCAAGTTTAATCATGGAAATTTGCGGCGGAACTTTAAGTATGGATGTTGTAGACGTGTATCCGGAGAAATTGGAACCATATAAAGTGGCCTTCTCCTATAAAAATTGTCATGATTTAATTGGGAAGAATATTGATAAAGCGATCATAAAAAATATTATAACCGCATTAGGAATTGAAATTACCAGTGAAGGAACGGATGGATTATTGCTAAATGTACCGAGATTTAAAACAGATGTAACTCGTGAAGCCGATGTAATAGAAGAAGTCATGCGCGTATACGGCTATAATAATGTTGAAATAAGCAATCACATTTCGTTTGGTGTCCAGCAAAGTGTTTTCACTTCTACTAATGAATTGGAAAATAAAATTGCAGACTTATTAATTGGATATGGCTTCAACGAAATCATGTCGTTGTCGTTAACAAAAGAAGCGCTTTATAAGGATAATACTACTCTGGTGAAAGTAGTAAATCCATTGAGTCAGGATTTGAATGTATTGCGCGGTAATATGCTTTACAGCGGATTAGAAGCTATTGCTTACAATTCAAACCGTAAAAGCAGTGATGTGAAGTTTTATGAATTCGGTAAAACATACTCTTATAACGGCGAAGCAGAATTTAAATATGCAGAGCAAAAGCATTTAAGTTTGTTTGTAAGCGGAAAGAAAATAAATGAAAATCCGTATCAAAAAGCAAATGAAGTTGATTTTGCATATATCAAAGCTTGTGCTGAATCAGTATTAAAGAAATTAGGAATTGCAAATTATGCTGTAAGTGAAGGTGAGAATAATACCTTAGCTTACTCAATGATGTATACTTCCAAGAAGAAAGTTCTGGTTGAAATTGGCGCGGTTGCAAAAACCGAATTAAAGAAATTTGATTTGAATCAGAATGTGTATTGTGCCGATTTTAATCTAGAAGCTTTATTCGATTTAAATCGCAAAAGCAAAACAGAATACGTGGAGATTCCGAAATTTCCGGCTGTTCGTCGCGATTTAGCTATGTTGTTGGATAAATCCGTGAAGTATACACAAATTGAAGAATTGGCGTATACAGCAGAGCGTAAATTCTTGAAGGAAGTAAATCTGTTTGATATTTACGAAGGCGATAAAATTGGTGCCGATAAGAAATCGTATGCTGTTAGCTTTACTTTGTTAAATGAAGAGAGCACGCTAACTGATAAGCAAATTGAAGGTATCATGCAGAAATTAATTACTACTTACAAAGAGAAGTTAAACGCGGAGTTGCGTTAGCATATGAGAATTATTCTAATTGCCATATTAATTTTATTTAGCAATTATTTTAATGCTCAATGTGGTATTACATCTTCAGTTACTTTACCAAGTAGTTCTTGTGCATGTGATGGAAGTGTTACATTTTATCTCAATCCATCTTGTACTAATTTTCCATATAAATTAAATGTGAATGGCGGTACTTGCATTACTTCCGGTACATTCACAGTAAACTCCTCAAGTTTTGTGCTTCCGGCCCTATGCCAGATTACCTGTAACGTAAATGCAATCTTAACTACTTCACTTAACAACCCGATTGGGTTTACAAATTTTAGTGTACCGGGAGGAGGAACTACTCCTGTCATATCATCTGTTTCAGTAGCACCAGCCACATGTTCTGCCTGTTGTGATGGAACGGTAACTGCCCCCGTTAGTGGAGGAACACCGCCATATTCTTACACTCTGTCTTCCTCAACAAATTCTTTTATTCCCGGATTTGCCAATCTTTGTCCCAACTCT
>CAYQDP010000087.1:0-9280 GCA_964416235.1 uncultured Flavobacteriaceae bacterium
CAGCTCACAATATTTCCATTGTGAGATGCATCTGTAAAAGTTACAATTTGATCTTGATTAATAATTGGTTTTAAAGGAGCGAAATTGAAATCTGCTACGGGTGCAGGAACAACTTCCACCGTACTTGTAGCGTATCCATTACAACCATTTAAATCAACAAACAAAGCTGTTAAAGTATAGACGCCGGCACTTGTATAACAATGGTTAATAGAGGTAACGCCGCTTTCTGAATTACCATCTCCTAAATTCCAATCAGCACTTGCAACAACCGGATTAGAAGAAAGTGAGAAAGTTGCACATACAGGTATACATCCTTTTACATTGCCCGATAAAATAGTACCTGTAGGATTCGGGTTAACAACAGCGTTTACAGTTGCCGTGGTTGAACAACCGTTAGCGTCGGTTACTAATACCGGGTAAACTCCCCGCAGGTTAGAGCGCGCAGATGGCCTTGCAGGATTTTGTTGTGTTGAAATAAATCCGTTTGGTCCTGTCCATTGATAAGTTACTCCGCCATTCGACGCGAAACTTAAATTATTGGTTTCGCAAATAGGACCATTAACATTAATCTGAACCGCAGGAGCGGCAGTTACATTTACATTAACAAATGTTGTAGCACTACATCCGGCCGCTGTTGATATAACTACGGTATATTGACCACTTGCTGCAAATGGCGCATTAGTAATCATTGGGTTTTGTAAAGTAGATGTAAATCCATTTGGCCCACTCCAACTATAAGTTGATCCACCACTGGCGTTTAATTGGATATTTGCATTTTCACATGCAGCACCACCGTTTGCAACAGGTGTAGGGTTGGGATTAATAGTCACAACTGTATTGGTGGTATTGGTACAACCATTGGCATCTGTTACAGTTAAAATATAATTTCCTGAATTGTTTACAGAAGAAACTGCAATACTCGGGTTTTGTGAATTAGAAACGAATCCATTAGGGCCTGTCCAACTATAAGTAACACCACCGGTACCGCTTAAATTAAGTGCTACGCCTTCACATATCGGATCATTCGCAGAAATAACCGGCGTTGGGAGAGCATTAACTACAACTGTTGTTGATGCTGTAGCAGTACAAGTACCTGCACTTAATGTAACGTTATAAACTCCACTCATTGCTGTAGTAGATGCTGCAATGGTTGGGTTTTGTACGTTTGATGTATATCCACCAGGGCCAGTCCATGTGTAGGTTAAAGCTCCGCTTGTGTTAAGTTGTATTGTTGTTCCTGAGCAATAAGGACCGGTATTATTTGCAGCTGCAGTAGGACTAATTACCGAAACGTTTACTGAAGAAGTTCCGGTGCAACCTAAATTGGTTACCGTTACAGTATAAACACCCGCATTTAATGCTGTTGATGATGCAATTGTTGGATTTTGTAATGCTGATGTAAATCCATTTGGGCCACTCCAAGAGTAGGTTCCGCCACCGTTAGACGTTAAATTAATTGCGTTACCTAAACACACAGGGCTATTACTTCCTGCAATAGGATTTGGTGATGGATTAATAACAACATTAGTTGTTGAAGTACCAATGCAACCACCCGGTGCTGTAACAGAAACAGTATATACACCGCCGTTGGTCACTTGAGCATTATTAACCGTTGGGTTCTGACCGTTAGACGAAAAAGCTGATGGGCCAGTCCATGTGTAGGTTGTGAAGGCACCAACATTTAATTGAATTGTTGAGCCGGCGCAATAAGCTCCGGTATTAGATGCTGTTGGCGAAGGGGTTGCATTTACAATAACTGCAGTTGTAGCATTTGCAATACATCCACCTGTATTTACAATTAAACTATAAGTACCACTCATTGCAGTAGTAGATGCTGCAATTGTTGGATTCTGAAGGTTTGAAGTAAATCCACCCGGACCTGTCCAAGTATAACTTGTTCCTGCAGTACCATTTAGTTGAATTGTAGCGCCTGCGCAATATGGTCCGGTATTGTTTGCAGCAGCAGTAGTAGTAGAAATAGCCAAATTAGTTGTCGCTGTTCCTGTACATCCATTCAAAGTAACAGTTAAAGTATATACTCCGGCATTAGTTAACGCAACGTTAGGTATGGTTGGATTTTGAAGCGCAGAAGTAAATCCACCTGGTCCTGACCAATTATAAGTTCCTCCGCCGGTTCCGGTTAAACTCGCTGTATTACTCGTACAAATAGGACCGTTATTATTAGCGGTAACAGTAGGCTGCGGATTAATAACTATAACTGATGAGCTCGTAGCGGTACATCCTCCATTATTATTTGAATAAGTTACCGTGTAAGTGCCGGGGGCAGTAAAACTAACAGGTCCATAAGTTCCTGTACTGCCTGTCGGAGGTGCGCCGGCCGTTGGATTAAATGCGTAGGTATGTGTACCAACTGCGGATGAAGAGCTAAACGTAAAGCTGTTTCCTTGCAAACATTGCGTATAGTTAGGGGTACTAAATGTAACAGCCACACCCGATACAGTAATGTTAGTAGTTACAACATTCGTACAACTGCCCGCAGAAACTGTATGTGATATCACATAGTTACCGGGATTAGCGAATGTAATGGATGGGCTTGCGGAATTCACTGTGTTAATTGTAACACCGGCAGCAGGCGCCGCTGACCATGTATGAGAAACACCGGCGGTTCCTGTATGATTAAATTGAACTGTTGAGCCGGTACAAGTGGCACTGTTTACAGGAGTAAATGCAGCAGAGACGTTAGGGACAACACTTACTGTGACGACTTTTGTAAGCGTATTACACGGTGTACTGACGAGTGCGGTATAAGTTGTAGTGGCAGCGGGCGAGACGACAATTGTATTTAAAGTGGAGCCCCCGGGAGACCATAAGGTACTGGTTTGACCACACCCTCCCGTTATGCTATTAACGTTTAATGTAGCAGTACCAGGAGCACAGAATACAGATGGAGTTGCAACAACGTTGAAGTTTAATGGAACAAAAACTCCCGGAACAACAAATGAACTTGGTGTTGTCCAAGGACCAACTGTATTGGTACCACTTACCCATTCGCGGGCAGAAAAGAAATAAGTTTGTCCGGGACAAAGACCGGTATAAGAGATTGTAACAGGGTTATAAGGTTCAGTTGTACATTGGTCAGGCCAAGAATTTGCAAGGTTGTAATTAGGAACATTTAGCAATGCGTTATACCACGGAAAATTATTGTAAGTAACTCCGGGACCAGTCCAGTTCAGTAAGTTAGTTTGCATGGTAGCAGGAGGGGTTCCTGTTAATTGTCCTGCAGTACAACGTAATTCAACTTGCAACCAATAAGGACCGCCACCACAGGTGGCAGCATTTGAACTCGCAGTAAAAGTTAGAGCAGTTGCCCCAACAGTAAATGATGGATTTACTAAAGCCATTCCGTGCCCTGCGTTCAACTTAATAATTGAGCTAACGAGAAGTAACAAAGCGAAAATGTAGTGTCTTTTATTCATGTGAGGAGTAATATACCCTAAAGTTCTTAAAACGTATTAGATTCGTCAATTCCTGCACTAAACAGAACACATCATTCACTCATTTTAAGAAATTTAACACAATGAACTTTTGTTAATAAGTCAATAAAAAACCCCGATGCATTTTAACATCGGGGTTCAAGAATTGAGTGATTAAATGATTCTATCTAAACAAACTCATACTTCCTTTTTGTTCGTAATCTTCACCATCTTTTCCTTTGGCTTTTAGTACATAGAAATAAGTTCCGGCAGGCACTTCTTTGCCACCAAAGTTTTTACCATCCCACGAAATATTTCCGGTTTCTGATTTCACATCATACATTTTTACGCCCCAACGATCAAACACGGTGAATGTGATATCAGTAATATTTGTAGTTAACAAAGTGAAATTATCATTAACGCCATCCCCGTTTGGTGTGAACACATTTGGTACGCTAAGGTCAGATGGAATATCAACTGTCACAAGTGCTGTTGCAGTTCCAACGCATGAAGCGGTCCCTGTGTTTTGTGTCATCATTAGAAACACAGTGTAAGTTCCGGGAGAAGTATAAGTTGTATTTCCTGAAGGATATGGAGTAGCACTTCCTGTATAAGTATTGGCTAAACTTGTAGTAGTTGCTGTTTGTCCGTTTCCATAACTCCAAACAGTGGTCATGGTGCCGGAACTGCTGGTAAATAAAGATGTATTTGAAAAGTTTACACCTAATGGAGCATATCCCTCTGTCGGATTAGGAGTAAACGAAACATTTAAACTTCCACTTGTAACTTCAATAGTATTATAACTTCTGCAACCATTAATTGTATTGTATATTGTTACAAAATAGGTTCCAGGAGCATTAACACTCGTGCTGTAGCATGATGCGCAGCTAAATCCAGCACCCGGAGGTCCTGCCCATGTATAAGAGTAACTTGTAGAAGTTGTTGTTGTACCGGCTGTGACAATTGTAGTGGTTTGACCACAAGGAATTTGAACTGGACTTAATGGAACTGTAGCCGGAGGAACCGTATTAAGAGGAACAACAGCTGTTGTTACTGAAGAGCAACCATTCAAGCTATTAGTGTAATCCATTGTATACGTTCCAGGCGCACAGAAAGTAGAACCAGGAATGTTATTAGTTGTAGTAGGAGCAGGTGAAGTAAATGTAAATGTAATTGGAATAGTAGAAGTTCCAGTAGCCAATTGTGGTGAAAACTGTACACACTGATTCGCACAGGTGATAGCACTTGGAGTGAACACCGCATTATATTTAGGAACAAATATATCTTTATAGAAGCTTACTTTTTGTCGGCCTACGCAACCGTTAACAGGGTTTGTACATAAAACCGTGTAATTTGTTGGTGTGGTACTAGATGTTACATTAGAAAGGTTAACTAAAACCTGATTTGTAAAAGTAGTTAAGTTTGGAGGAACAGTCCAGCTATAATTATTAGCTGAAAGCATTGGGTTTGATATCGCAGTTGCAAGTAACGTATCATGCTTACAACTTAATGTAAAGCTATTGCTTGGTAAGTTTGTAATTGCCGAAGGGAATATGCGGGCTGTATCAATTAAAACCGTAACTGTTTGAGTAACGGTACATCCAAATCCGTCTTTAAATGCAGCAATGTAACTTCCCGGAACACAAACGGAGTAACCGCCATTTGCAGGTGTTGATATTGCACTTGTACTAACATTTGTCCAAGAGTAAGAAATTGGCGCAACCGTTGAACTGGATGATATGGCCAAACTCACACATGGAACCGAACAAGTTATCGTATAACCTAAGTTAGCAGTAACAGACATGGTTGGAACTTGTGAGTTAGAAGTTACAGATACTGTTTGTGTATTTGAACAGCCTGTAGATACATTAGTAAATACTACAGTATAAGTTCCAGGCGCGTTAACGTTCAATAATAATGGTGTACTCGATACACCTGTTAATGGTACACCTGGAGGGCCAAACCATTGTCCAACTACGTTTACTGTTGTTGAAGATGTTGCTGTGAATGTTGCAGGTGCACCATTACATAAAATATTAGCTGAAGTTGGATTGACTGTAATTGTTGGCGCTGTAGTATTTTGAGAAATTGCAATTGTTTGTGTTGCAACGCAAGAACCAACGGTCTGGTCCTGTCCCACAACGGTATAAACGCCAGGAGCGGTAATGTTAACTGAGCTGCCGTTTAAATTTCCCGGATTCCAAGTATAAGTAACGTTAGTTAAGGTTGACGTATTAACCGCGTTAATAGTCATTGAACTTGGATTACATGCTAAAATTGTACCGCCTGTACTCGTGTTTAATGAGAATGATAATGGGGCGGGAGCAAGTATTGCAGTAGTGGCAGTTGCTTTACAGCCTAATGCATCTGTTACAGTCATTGAATATACATTTGTAGTTAAGTTGCTTGCTACGTTTGATGTACCTCCAATTGGCGACCATGAATAAGTAAGAGTTCCTATACCACCGGAAGCAGTTACTGTTGAAGATCCTAAAGACGGAGGAGAGCAATTACCGTTAGTGTTTGCAAAAGAAATGTTAATCGCAGGAGAAACAAACACTGTAGCAGTTCCGCTAAATGTTCCGCAAGAGTTTGTTGCAAAAAGTGTATAGGTTGAAGTAACTGCAGGTGATGTTGTAAATGTATTGCCTGTTACGTTACCCGGTTGCCAGGTGTAGGTTGTTCCTGCAGAGCTTGGAACAGATAAAGTAGCAACTGATCCCGGACAAATAGATTTACTTGCGATAGATAATGTACTTGATAATGGTGTACAAGAAACAACCGCTGTACCAAAGAAATTAAGAGGTACTAATGTGTTTACGCTGCTGTAATTAGAAAAGCAAAGAATAAAACGATCACCACAGTTTACGTTAATTGGTGCGCCATAATCTGCAGCAAAACCACCGGCAGGTATATTTGCAGGTGCAGCTAAGCCTGTACCACCCGAACACATCGAGTTCCAGCAACAACGAATAGGAGCTTGAGTATTTGCATTTATACCAGCACAAGTTGTAGCATTATACGGCCACATAATCCAATCATAACAGCCTGATTGCGCACCAGGACCTGTACCCGCACCCATTGAAAATTCAAGTGTACCCGGAGTTTGAATGTTAATAATCATCCACGTTGGATTTAATTCACCTGATTTTAAGCAACCCATTCCGCCGGGAGGAACAATACCGGCCGGATTATTTGTTGGGTTTGAAACGTTACTCCCGGTTGTAAAGTCGATAAAACCTGAACCCGATGGTGAAACCGAAAATGAGTTACTGGTACAAACGTTTACAGCTGTTGTACAATCTGAAGCCGTTACTGCTTGCGAAAAAATATCATTCGCGAAAAACAGAGCAGCAATAATAATGTAAAAGATTTTTTTCATGATGTTGTTTTTAGCGGGTTATTAATGAACGGAAAAAAGTAAAGCAATTTTCTTTTTTTATGTCTTTAGCAAGAATGTTTCCATCAGCGCCAACAATTACGTTACCCGTGAAATCACCAAACAATTTCGTGATAGCTTCATATTTTGCTGAGGTATTATCCAGAGTGTAATTTGATGCAACCGAATCTTGCTTCACGCTCTGCATCCACATAAATAAATCTTTATCTAATGATAAATTTATAAATGCCACACCTTTTGATCCGTTTTTAAGTTTGGCAACCGAATAAATATTACTTACACGTAAAAACTCTTTATTGTTTTCACGTGAATCGATATTGGAAGCTTGCCACACATTAATGAATAATATTTTGTTGTCAAGATTTAAATCCGGTAATAAACCGGCAACCGCATTACGGTAATCATTGCCACTTACCTGGGCATTAAGCGAATTAAATCCTGCAAAAAGGATTATCGCAATTATTAAAGGCATAAAATGTTTTTTCATAATCTCTTAGGTTGGTTACACAATATATAAAAAAGAACAATAAAAAAAGGGAGAACTTTCGAACTCCCTTTATTATTACAAACATAATGCCAAAATTATTCGGCAAGTACAATAACTTTGTTTTTTAACACTTCAACAACTCCTCCTTTTACAGGAAATTTCAAAGTATTGTTAGAATCCTCGATAAGTTCTATTTCGCCGGCTTTTAATGTTGCAATCATCGAAGCATGATTATTCAAAACACCAAACGAACCCTCAGAACCCGGAAAGGTTGCTGATTTTACGTTTCCTTCGAAAAGCTTTTTATCGGGAGTTATGATTTCGATTTTCATTATTTAGATTCTGCTAAAATCTTTTTACCTTTTTCAATCGCGTCTTCAATTGTTCCAACTAAGTTAAACGCAGCTTCAGGATACTCATCTACCTTGCCATCTAAAATCATATTAAATCCTTTGATGGTATCTTCGATGCTTACAAATACACCTTTTAATCCGGTAAATTGTTCAGCAACGTGGAATGGCTGAGATAAGAAACGCTGAACACGACGAGCGCGGTGTACAACTAATTTATCTTCTTCGCTTAATTCGTCCATACCTAAAATGGCGATAATATCCTGTAATTCTTTATAACGCTGTAAAATACCTTTCACGCGTTGAGCGCAATTATAATGCGCTTCGCCTAATACAGCCGGCGTTAAGATACGGGAAGTAGAATCCAATGGATCTACCGCCGGGTAAATACCTAACTCGGCAATCTTACGGCTTAATACGGTAGTCGCATCTAAGTGAGCGAAAGTTGTAGCAGGAGCAGGGTCAGTTAAGTCATCGGCAGGTACGTAAACTGCTTGTACCGATGTAATTGATCCTTTTTTAGTAGAAGTAATACGCTCTTGCATAGCACCCATTTCAGTTGCTAATGTAGGTTGGTAACCTACCGCAGATGGCATACGTCCTAATAACGCTGATACTTCAGAACCTGCCTGAGTAAAGCGGAAAATGTTATCAATAAAGAATAAGATATCCTTACCACCCTGACTAGGATCATCTCCACCGTCACGGAAGTATTCTGCCATGGTTAATCCTGATAAAGCTACGCGAGCACGTGCTCCCGGAGGCTCATTCATCTGACCAAACACGAAAGTAGCTTGAGATTTCGCTAATTCTTTCAAATCAACCTTTGATAAATCCCAGCCGCCTTTTTCCATGGAATGCTTGAAATCTTCACCGTATTTCACGATACCTGATTCAATCATCTCACGTAACAAGTCGTTACCTTCACGAGAACGCTCACCTACACCTGCAAATACAGAATAACCTGAGTGTCCTTTAGCAATATTGTTAATCAACTCCTGAATTAATACGGTTTTACCTACACCGGCACCACCAAACAATCCAATTTTACCACCTTTTGCGTATGGCTCAATTAAGTCGATTACTTTAATACCTGTAAATAAAACTTCGGTTGAAGTTGATAAATCTTCAAATTTAGGGGAAGCACGGTGAATGCTGTATCCGTTATCGTTAGATACTGTATTGATACCGTCGATTGCTTCACCAACCACATTAAATAAGCGGCCTTTAATTTTTTCGCCGGTTGGCATGGTGATAGCTCTTCCTAATGCAATTACCTCTGTTCCACGACTTAACCCGTCAGTGGTATCCATGGCAATGGCACGAATAGTATCTTCTCCTACGTGTTTTTGTACCTCAAGAATTAACTTTTGGCCATTATTACGAACGATTTCCAAAGCATCTAAAATGTTTGGTAATTGTCCGCCTGTTAAATCGAATCTCACGTCAACTACCGGACCGATAACTTGAGTGATTTTTCCTGTTTGTTTTGACATTATAATTGGTCTCAAAATTCGGGTGCAAATGTAGTGTTTTTTTTAAATCCGCTAAAATTGGTGTTAATAATTTTATATACTTTATTTTTGTGCTCTTTATATAAAGAAGATGG
>CAYQDP010000088.1:0-9258 GCA_964416235.1 uncultured Flavobacteriaceae bacterium
GTTAATGCGTCAGGCAGGCCGCGTTTTACCTGAATACCGCGCAACACGCAGCCGTGCAAAAAACTTTGTGGAGTTTGTTAAAAATCCTGAGCTTGCTTGTGAAGTTACTATACAACCGGTTGATATTTTAGGAGTAGATGCAGCCATTATTTTTTCTGATATTCTTGTCATTCCTGAAGCCATGGGATTACCTTATCAAATGATTGAAGCAAAAGGTCCGTGGTTTGAAAAAACAATTAAAACAAAAAGTGATGTTGATGCTTTACATATTGCACAAGCAGGCGATTTAGATTATGTGATGCAGGCATTAAAATTGACTAAACAAAACTTAAATAATCGTGTACCGCTTATTGGCTTTGCAGGTGCACCTTGGACCATTTTCGCATACATGATTGAAGGCAGCGGAAGTAAAACTTTCAGTAAAGCAAAACAGTTTTTATATACACAACCGGAGTTATCGCATTTGTTATTAGATAAAATAACGCAAAGCACTATTAATTATTTAAAAGGACAAGTAGCGAGCGGAGCGGATATGATTCAACTCTTTGATTCGTGGGCGGGAGTATTAAGTCCGGATCATTTCTATGAATTTTCTTTAAAATACATTTCTAGAATTTGTGATGCTATTCAGCCTTTAGTGCCCGTTACTGTTTTTGCAAAAGATGCGCATTACGCTGTTAATCGCATTTCTCAAATTAATTGTAATACCATTGGATTAGATTGGACTATTAATCCTGCCGAGGCAAGAAAAGCTGCATCAGGAAAAACATTGCAAGGTAATGCAGACCCGTGTTTGCTGTATGCAGATGAAAAAACAATTGCAGCGGAAGCCCACAAAATGCTGGACGCTTTTGGGAATCAAAGCTATATCGCCAATTTAGGTCATGGCTTATATCCTGATTTAGATAAAGAAAAAGTAAAGTTTTTTGTGGAGTATATTAAGAGCTATAAAGCTTAATACGTTTCAATTACTTTCTTACGAAGAGCTGAAATATTTTCAGACACCAATTTTATATTTTCAAGGGAGAATTCTTTCTTCACGTTTGCAACTTCCAACTCATCCTGAATTTTTTTCAAACCGTCAATAACGTATTTAGCTTCTTCACTTAAGCCTGAAGCATTAGTCATAATAATTAAATGCTTTAAGGATTCCTGTTGTTGTAAAATCGTTTTGATAGTGTTCTCCGATTTAATTTGCTCTGCCACCCTGCATGAAACATACATACCTTCAATCCATGAACCGCATAAAATTAATGCGGAAGTACCGGGACGACCATTTTGCTTTAAATATTCATCGGCTTTGCGGAATGATGATGCAATGATTTCAAGTGTAGAGTCGCGATTTTCTTTATGCGCTTCCATTCTATCCATCATGTGTTGATCAAAAGCTGTGCTCACGCCAAGGTTTTTCGCTAAAATATTTACGCATTTTAAAAACAACATGCTCTCTTGCGTTTGGTCAAATGCACCTGTTACACTTAAGTCGGCACCGAACACACCCAAATTTAGAGCACGTGAATTTTCAAGAGCATATTTAGAAGCTACATCAGGGTTATTCAAGAAATCAGGATTATATTCAATTTTATCCTGACTAATAAGATTAATGATGTCTGCACGGGCAGGAATGGAGTTGAATACATTTTGCGCGCTTATTTGCTCGCTATCTGTTAAAGAAGTTATGCTCTCGGTAACATCTTCTTCAGCGTCTTCCGTTTTTTCAGAGTTTTTGCATGCTGAAAAAAACAAAACAATTGAAGTAATGAGTACAAAAGAAAATGAGGCAATTCGGTTCATAACGTAGTAAATATACAAATTATTTTTTAACTCCGTTTACATAGTTAATACGGCTTATTTCTTTACCGCTCTTATCATAAAAAATCCACTCTCCATCCGCTACACTTTGAACTTTTCCTTTACGTCGTTCTTTTACAACCTTGTAACTGCTTACGCTTTGTAATTTCGAATTGCTATAATAAGCATAAGCTTTACCGGTTAATCTTCCCTTGCTGAAATTCTGCTCCTTTAAAAGTCCGCCCGTTTCATAATAATATTTCCACGTACCTTCCTGATGCCCCTTTCTGTATTTACCCTGCGTATCTATAAACCCGCCCCTTTCATGGTACAACACATATTTACCATGTTTAATTCCGTTCACATAAACACATTGTTCGCGTGGGTTTCCCTTATCGTACCAATAATCCCAGGTTCCTGATTTCTTTCCTTTTGAATTATAATTTCCGCTGTAATTAGCTTTTCCGTTTGGAAACCAACCCTGCCATTTACCGGTTAATAATCCATTTGTAAAACTTCCTTCATCCTTTAATTTACCATTATCCCACCAGCTTTGCCATAATCCGTTTTCCTTACCATTTACATACGGGCCCTCCTGCAATTTTTTTCCATTTTCGAACCAGGTTGTCCAAATACCGGTTTTAATTCCGTTCTCATAATTCCCTTGCTTCCATTTTTCACCGGTGCGATAAAAATACTCCCATGTTCCGTTTTGTTTATCGTTTACGAAATTTCCTTCGGATTCCTTTTTCCCATTAGAATAATAATACGTCCATACCCCGTCACGCAACCCATCTTTTAACGGACCATGCATTTCAGGTTTACCATCTTCAGTGTAAAATTTCCACATCCCATTCTTCTTCCCACTTATAAACCCACCTTCACTTTTGATGTTGTGATTTTGAAAGTAAGAGGAATAATACCCATTTAAAATGCCCTCGCGATAATTGGCCTCATAATCCAACTCTCCATTGGGATGAAAAAAACGCCAGGTACTGTCCTGTAATCCTGCTTTATATCGTCCGGTTGCTTTTAAATAACCATTATCGTAATAAATGTAAATAAATCCATTTCCATTAGCTACTACTTGCTTGCCTTTCGCATCCCACATACTCCATAAATAGAGTGTGCTGTCCTTATACTCTTTCTCGAATTTATTAGTTCCGTTTTCGTAATACTCCTGCCATTTGCCGCAAGGCTTTCCATTACAGTATTGTCCAACTAAAGAGGTTTTTCCCGACTTGTAATAACTGTTTATCTCTCCTTCCTTTCTATCCTTAGTAAATTGTCCTTTACTTTCAACCTGACCGTTATCATGATAATAAATCCATTCACCTTCTTTTTTCCCATTTACAAAACTCTCGGTACTTTTTACTTTCCCATTTTCATGATAGGAGGTCCAAACACTATCCGCTAAATCATTCGTGAATTTGGTAATCTGAGCAATCTTTCCGCTCTTGAAATAATATCTATTGGTACCATACTTTTTTCCTCTGAAAAAACGTTCAACGGCCTTTAGATTTCCATCATCAAAATAAAAAGTCCAAACACTATCTTCTTTACCATAATGATAAAAACCTTTACGTAAAAATTTTCCGTTTTTATAATATTCAAAGTAAGGGCCATGCGGCATTCCCTTATAAAAATCAGTTTCACTTTTTAGTTGGGTTTGCTCGGCATCATAATATTCCTTTTTTAACTGGGAAAAAGTAATTGCCGGAACGAAAAGAATGAGGAAGTATAACAAACGCATAGCCAAATTTAACAAAGCATAACGCAACACGGCTTCAGGAGTTACAGTACTTGTAAACATTAAAAAGTTGATTGAACTATCCGCTTCATTAACCGTTCATAACAAACTATGTCCTTTGCCACAAATCCATATTAAAAATCAATTTTTTAGGTAATTTTGAGCCTGAATGATTAAAAAAGCTTTATATCTTGTTTTATTTTTTGCTGCCGTAAGTACTGTTGCGCAAAACGAATGGAATTTACAGCAATGCGTTGATTACGCGTTAAAGCATAATATTCTTTTAAAACAGGCCGAACTCAATAATCAAATTCAAAAAAACAACACGCTTCAATCTAAAGCTAATGTTCTGCCTACCATTAACGCAGGCGCAGCTCACACTTATAACTTCGGACGAACCATCGACCGTTTTACCAATACCTTTGCGAATACTCAAGTACTATCCCAAAATTTATTTGTTTCAAGCAATCTTTTACTTTGGTCGGGCTTATCTCAATTCAATACCATAAAAGCAAATGAATACGCCTACAAAGCGGGCGCTGAAAATATTAAACAACAACAATACGATTTATCGCTTAATGTAGCCACAGCTTACATTAATGTTATTTATAGTGATGAACTATTAGTCATTGCAAAAAACCAGTTTGACATTACTAAACAACAATACGAACGTACCTTAAAGTTAGCCGATGCCGGTACTGTTGCCAAAAGCATGGTTTTTGACATTAAAGCTCAGTTAGCTAATGAAGAGGTGAACGTTACAACGGCTGATAACAACTATCAGTTAGCGATGCTTACATTAATGCAATTCATGAATCTTGACAGCTTGAATAATTTTAAAATCAGCAAGCCTGATGTGGAAGTGCAAAGTGAAAATCTTTTAACCAACAGTGTACAGAATATTTACGAAACCGCATTAAAAAACCAACCCTCCATTAAAAGTGCTGAGTACAATTTAAAAATGGCAGAGAAATCCTTGGCTGCTGCTAAAGGAAGAGTGAGTCCGACAATTAGCTTAAACGGATCTATTGGTACTGGTTATTCAGGACTTGCCAAAGAAGTAACCGGAGTTAATGTAACAGGATACGACACAACTGCTGTAACAACAGGTGGAGATTTTGTATTGAGTCCGACTTATTTACCAACTACACGCGATATTCCTTTTACTGACCAATATAAAGACAACGTAAACAAGAGTATTGGCATAACATTAAGTGTCCCGATTTTTAATGGCTTACAAACATACACTTCAGTTAAGAATGCTAAAATTAACGCACTCAACGCAAAATACAGCCAGGATTTAGCCGAACAAACTTTATATAAAAATATTGCACAGGCATTTGCAAACGCCAGAGCAGCCCTAAATAAATATGTTGCGTCAAAAGCTTCAGTAGAAGCATCACAAGAATCATTTAATTATGCGCAGCAAAAATTTAATTTGGGAGCCATTAGTGCATTTGATTTCAATTCCGCGAAATCACGTTTGGCTAATGCACAAAGTAATTTATTGCAAGCCAAATTCGATTACTTGTTTAAATTAAAGGTGCTTGATTTTTATATGGGCAAGCCTTTAACTTTCTAAATTTTTCCTTCTTTTTTTCCGCTTTTAATCCATTTTGTTTTGCGAAATTCCGTAAAAGGCTCATCTTTTTTGCAAAAAACAATAATAAGAGGCTCTACCCTTTTATTTTAATCCCACTCCTCCGCGTTTAATATAAGTCTCCTAAAAATCACTGTGCTTTTCAATTTAAGTAGCCACGCATCGTCGTTTACTTTTGCTTCATAAAATTAAATAACAAACAGGATGAAAAAATTAAGTCTCATTACAATCGCTCTAGTCTGCGTAGTAGTTGCGGTGAGCAACACAGGCAATTATGAAGAAGTAAAGGAAATGCCTTTTGATACAACACAAAAAAACATGCTTTGGCCGGTTCATAAAAGAACTGTACATGTTGGTGTAATTAAAGGCAGTCTCAATTTCCAACCCGACAACAATGAGTTTTCATTAATCATGAATTAAAACAAACGTTATGAAAAAATCATTTTCTCTCCTCATTTTGAGCTTAAGCATGGCCTCCTGCGAAAAATCGCAAAAACACATTTGTCATTGCACCCATCGATCTATTGGTATGTTTGGCGGCGAATGCGTGAATACAACTACGCTCACTATTCAACAACCAAAGCGAAAAGCCACACAAGAATGTAAAGATATGTCGGGTGGCGATATGTGGTACAACATTGAATGTAATTTAAAATAATACTTAAAAAATAAATCAAATGAAAACACAACAATTCTTGCCAATCGCTACTTTACTAATTCTACTTCTGCCTGCTTGTCAAAAGAAAGAACAGGCAAAAAGCTACACCTGCAGCTGCAAAACTACGTCCGACGTAAAAAATTCAAGTCCAACTTATCAAAACATAAGCGTTTATGGCACACATTCGGAAGCTGCGAAAGAATGTTCGAAATATAACAAAACAAGTCAATCGAGCTTATTTGCTAATAGTTATGGCCAGCCGGCGACGTTTGTTGCTGAATGTTCACTTAAGCCTTAAAATTACCATTTCGAATTTTTTATTATTTTTATGACTCATAAATGAGAAAACAACTCTTCATACTATTTGTTTTGGTTGCATTTAATTTTTACTCCCAAAATTATTTCCAAAACGTTAAGGGTAAAGTAACCGACAAAGCTACCGGCATTGGTTTGCCCGGCGTGGTTGTTAAAATGCTGAACGATACCTCCAGAAAAATTAATGCCATTACCGACGGAAATGGTTTTTACAAACTCACAAAAGTACCAATCGGTCGCCGTGATTTTGTTTTTGCATTGATGGGTTATAAAACAATTCCTGCCAATGACATTATCATTACCAGCGGAAAAGAATATATATTAGATATTGAGCTGGAAGAATCACTCGTTGAAATGGCCGAAGTAGAAGTTAGCGCGGAAAATAGTAAAGACGTTATATCTGATATGCAAGCCGTAAATATGAAAGCATTTACACTCGAAGAAATTGAACGTTATCCCGGCTCGCGTCAAGATCCTGCGCGTATGGCGCAAAATTTCGCCGGTGTACAAGGAACTAATGATAGTCGTAATGACATTGTTGTACGCGGTAATTCGCCTGCAGGATTACTATGGCGTATGGAAGAGGTAGATATTCCAAATCCTAATCACTTTGCGATTGCAGGAAGCGCCGGCGGACCTCAATCCATCATTAATAACAAATATTTAGCGAACTCCGAATTTTTCACAGGAGCCTTTCCTTCTAATTACGGCAATGCTTTAGGCGGTGTGTTTGATCTAAAAATGCGTAATGGCAATAATGAAAAACACGAACGCACTATTCAGCTTGGTATATTAGGAACTGAAGCAGCTATTGAAGGTCCGCTCAGTAAAAAAAGTGGCGCGAGTTATTTAATTACGTATCGCTACTCTACACTTGCATTATGTTCTGCATTCAAAATTCCAATCAGCTTTGGTACGAGTGCCATACCTGAATATCAAGACGGAGGATTTCGATTCAACTTCCCAACAAAAAAAGCGGGGGTATTTAGCTTCAGTGGTATCGGTGGTTTAAGCAGTATTGATATTGTTTTAAGCAAGGTAAAAGAAAAACCAAAAGAATTATACGGCGATCAAACCCGTGACCAATATTTCAGAAGTAACATGGGCGTTTGTATGTTAAATCACACGTACTCGTTTAACACGCGAACCTTAATGAAAACAAATTTGGCTTACAGCACGCAGCAAATTTTTTCTGATCACTATTTAATTTTACGCGATGCTAATTATGTTCCCGACAGCATAATGCCTCACATTTTAAATTACAATCAACAAGAAAACAAAGCAACACTCAGTTGGTTCATTAAGCGCAAAGTAGATGCCGCCAATAGTTTTAAAACAGGATTCTTTGTCAATGAATACAATGTACAATATTTCGACAGAGTTAAAATAAATTCGGTATATGATACTTTAGCAGGCGACATCATCGCAAAGCCATGGAAACAACGTTTAGGAAACATTAATGATTATTTCTTAATCCAACCTTACATTAATTTTTCGCATCGCTTTAGTGAGAAATGGAGCACAAACATCGGCTTACACGGACAATACTTAACCTTAAATAATAAATGGACCGTAGAACCACGCGCTAATTTGCGTTATCAGTTTAAAGACAATCAAACCCTAAGTTTAGCTTATGGTATGCATAGTCAGATGCAACCCGGTTATATTTATTATGCCATTCCCGATAGTTTAATACGTGATGGCGTGATAACTGCGAATACAGAACGCGTGATGGATAATAAAAATCTGGATTTCAGTAAATCGCATCATGTAGTGTTAGGTTACGATTTACAGGTTAGTAAATACTTCCGCGTAAAAACAGAAGCTTATTATCAATATTTGTGGAATATTCCGGTTTACGCAAAACCTTCCGGTATTTCATTAATTAATCGTGGCGCAACCTTTACACGTTTCTTCCCGCTTTATACTATGGAAAACAAAGGTACGGGCTATAATTATGGTTTAGAATTAACTCTCGAAAAATTATTTCACAAACATTATTTCGTGATGTATAGCGCGAGTATTTATGACAGTAAATACACAGCGAGCAACGGAAAAACTTACGATAGTGATTTCAACGGTAACTATATGATGAATTTATTGGCAGGTGTTGAATACGGATTAGGTAAGAGCAAGAAGAACAGCATCAATGTTTCTACTAAATTTACTTATGGTGGTGGTAAACGCTATTCACCTGTTAACCTAGCGGCAAGTAATGCCATAATGGATGTTGTTCCGGATGAAAGCGCTATCAATTCAAAACAATTCGATCCGTACAATCGTCTCGATTTTAGAATTGCATATAAAATCAATGCGAAAAAATCAAGCTGGGAAATTGCGTTTGACTTAGTAAACGTAATGGGCACTAAAAACGTATTAGCTTTAAGTTACGCGCCGGATCCTGCTAATTTTAATGCAGATCCTCTGATAAAAAACTATCAGTTAGGATTTCTTCCTTTATTTTACGTGAAAGTAGATTTCTAAATTCTGATTCCGATGATACAAACATCATCAATTTGCTCGAGCTGACCTTTCCAGTTATTGAAAGCATCAGATAAGATTTGTCTTTGCTCGCTTAAAGGTTTTTGCCAATTAGCAAGTAAAATTTCTTCGAGTTGTTTATACTTAAACTTTTTGCCTTTTGGTCCTCCAAACTGATCGGCAAATCCATCCGTAAACATAACAATCATATCCCCTCTCTTCAATTTTACCTCCTTATTAGCAAACATAAATCCGTCGTTATCCACCATGGCGCTTACCGCATGTTTCTGTGCTTTTATCACATGTAAAACATCATCTGTGATATGATAAATAGAATTATTGGCGCCACTCACTTTCAAATTCAAATTAGCACGGTCAATTTCACAAATACTCACATCCATGCCATCTTTAATTTGCTCACCGCGTGTTTCGTTTTTAAACACCTTAGGCATTTCTTCATTAACGTAATTCAAGATATCAGCCGGCGTTCTGGTATTATCGCCTTCTTCCGATTTTGTAAGTAAGGAATATCCCAACAAACTCATGAACGCACCCGGAACTCCATGTCCGGTTGAATCGCAACAAGCCAAAATAAATTTTCCGTTTTCTCTTTTTGTAGCCCAATAAAAATCGCCACTTACAATATCCTTAGATTGATAATAA
>CAYQDP010000089.1:0-9227 GCA_964416235.1 uncultured Flavobacteriaceae bacterium
GGCTCAAAAAAACACGAATATGTTCCCATTTTTAATTACCTTTAAAAGAAAAACATGACACCTATTGAAAATTTACATTACGCCATTGGCGAGTTAGCTTATGCGGTAGCAAAAGCAGATGGTAAAATACAAAAGGAAGAAAAGGAAAAATTTCAAAGTATTGTGGCGGCTGAGTTACGCTCAAAGGAATACAGCTTTGATATAACGGATATCATTTTTCAACTCATGTCGAGGGATGGCATGGACAGTGAAACCACTTATAATTGGGCGATGAAGGAAATCCGCACTAACAGCCATTATTTAAGTCCGCAAATGAAAGAAACCTTTATTAAGGTTATGGAAAAAATAGCCAAGGCCTTTGCGCCTGTTGCGCCGAAAGAGCAGGCCATTTTGGATAAATTCTTCAAAGAGATTGCCGGCATCAATGGCGATCCGGTGTATTACAACCAGAAATAAAATCTCACTACATAAAATTAAAAAGCCCCCGCGCAATTGCAGGGGCTTTTTTGTTGAGGAACGATTACTTTATCCGATGGATATTTCTTTACGTCCTAATTCCTTCCATTATTCATGTATTGTTAAAATCGGAATTGGCGAGTGAAACGCCAGTCTCTTTGTATGGCTTTCTTTAAATAAATTATAAAAGAAATTGTGCTTTTTCGGACTTGTAATAATTAACTCACATTTATTGTTTTCCAAAAATTCAACGATGCCCTTATCGACATTCTCTTCATAAATGAAAAATGTTTTGTGACGAGTATTTTGTAATTTTTCCTCGATGTATAAATCGGTAGCCGCTTTTTCAACACTAATTTCTTCTTTCGGATCCATTACATTTAAGATTTCGAGCTCAGCATCAAATAGAGAAACGAAATATTTTATTTTTAGTAGTGTCGTATTCGTTTCCAATTTTTTATCGAAATCACAAGCGAAAGCGATATTCTTTACTTTCGTGTATTTACAATGTTCAGGAACAATTAAAACAGGGATTTTACTGTCCTGCGCAATCTGAGTTGCCACACTACCCACTAAATGTTCTTTGATGACGCTATTTTGTCCGGCAATGCCCATAACAATTAAATCGGCTTTATTTGCGACGGCATTTTCTTCAACGATATCCGCTGCCAAGCCCATATCTAAGCGTGTTTCAATTTCAATACCTTTAAAGCGCGATTCAAGGTCTGACTTGAATTTATTCATCTCTTGTTCCGACTCGGCCTTCATATCTGTTATCGGCGGAATGTAACCCGTTTCGAAATTGGTGATAGGTGCATGGTAAGAATGGAACAAAGTTAATTTCGAACCGAAGTAGCCTGCTAAATTTGCAGCATATTCAGCCGCATTTCTCGAGGCACTTGTAAAATCGATGGCTAAAAAGATATTTTCCATGTGTTTAAATTTTAAATCAAAACTATTGTGTATTTAAATGAATAACTTTGGTATTCATCAGTTAAAATACTGATTTACGTCAGGAAAACACAATCGAATCACGGATAAAACGATTCAGGTTGCTACTTTAAAGTAAAACGTAAAAGAATTAATCCAAACAAAGCCGACGTAAGTGAAGCAATCAGAATAGATAGCTTCGATACATTTATAATATTTAGATCGCTAAATGCAAGCAATGTAATAAAGACAGACATTGTAAAGCCAATACCACCTAAAAAACCAGCGCCAATTATTTGCTTAAAATTAATACCCTCCGACAATCGTGTTATTCCAATTTTAGTAGAAATAAAAGTAAACATGCTAATGCCGATGGTTTTACCGAGCACTAAACCTAAAATAATACCAAGGCTATTCGCACTACCCAGCTGAGACACGCTTTGCGAATTAATAACGATAGCTGTGTTTGCCATGGCGAATAAAGGTAAAATAAAAAAAGCTACAGGTTTATGAAGTGCATGTTGTAACAAATAAGATGTGGATTTTTCCTCTCCATTACCAAAAGGAATTGCAAATGCCAACAGAACGCCGCTTATAGTTGGATGAACACCCGATTTACTCATGAAGTACCACATTAAAAAGCCCGGGACTAAATAAAAAAACACATTTCTCAATTTTAAACGATTCATGATAAGTAAACCAACAAAGATGAGCATAGCCAACAACAGATTCATCCAATCCATTTGTGATGTATAGAAGATGGCAATTGTAAAAATGGCTCCTAAATCATCAATTACAGCTAAAGCCGTTAAAAATATTTTTAATGCGGGCGGCACTTTATTACCCAATAAGGAAAGTATACCAATTGCAAATGCGATATCGGTGGCCATTGGAATTCCGGCACCACCTTGCGTAGGTGTTCCTGCATTCAGTAAATAATGAATAAATGCCGGGACCAACATGCCACCCAGTGCTGCAACAATAGGCAGCAAGGCATTTTTAAAATTCGAAAGCTCGCCTTTATACACTTCACGCTCCAGCTCTAAACCAATCAATAAAAAGAAAATAGCCATGAGGCCATCATTAATCCAATATTCTAATGAATGTCCTGAAATATTGGTTTCCCAAAAATGATGATAAGAAGGTTGAAAAGAAGAGTTCGCGATAAGCAAAGAAACGGCAGTGCAGATAATCAGGATAAGTCCTCCTGCCTTTTCGCTCTCAAAAAAATCATTAAATAATTTGCTTAACCGCATTCTCTAAAGATAAGAAGTGTTGTGACGCGGAGCAAAAAAACTGCTAGAACGAGATTTTGGTTATGTAGCCCGGACATTGATCGACGAAGCTAGTTCCTAGTAGGCTCATTTTGAAATAACATCATTAAGTGAGAAAAAGCGGGATAAATCACTATGGTATAGGTTAAGAAATCACTTTTTGATGTTAATTCCTAAGAATTTAGGTTATTTCACCAGATTTTATAAATTTGGTATTAAAACTTAAAAATGGCTTCCGCAAATATTAATAACAGCAACGATGAGCTTAACGAGAGAATTAATTCCTTAAGAGCTATTCTAAAAAATTTAAATATTGAGGGACTTGATATAGAAAACGCCTTAAAAGAAGAAAAGGTAAACCAAATATTTGAATACTTTTTATATAATTTAAATAGAAATAATTCTGATTGGGATTCAATAAATGAGGCAGTTTATAAAACACATTATATTGAGCTTTACCAAAACCTTTCTGAAGAATTATCCGGCAAAAAAAGAGTAATCTCTAAAAAGTCCATTCCATTTATCTATTCCAATGAAATGATTGAAAAACAAAATAACCCACTTGAACAAGAAATGAAATTTATAATCGAAGATTATAAAAATCTATATACCAAAACACAAGAACAAAATTCTAAATTTCAACAAGAATTCGCTTCTTTACATCACCAAATTCTTTTACTAAAGACCGAACTTAGTGAGCAAAAATCAAGCTTGAACAATATTGAAAATAACATTTTAATGTTTAAGGAACTGATATATGGAGATTCCTTTTTTGGAAATAGTGTACAATCTCCCAAAAACATACCAGTTAATATATATTTAGACACAAACGACAAAATCATTATCAGAAGTGTTTTCAAATATGTAAACGAATACTTATCAATTTCTGGTTTTAATACGTTAATAGAGTTTCCAGATGAGAAAGGTTCTTGGTTTAAAAGAATGGTAGCACGTTCGGTTGGTGCAATAACACATGATGAGGTATTAGAAAGATTAAAGGAAGGCGAGTATGCTATTGAAGTAAATGGAATTATTAAAACACAATCAGAAGTAGATAAAAACCAATCTGAGGCACTTTCGAATATTATTCTTTCATTAAAAGATGTACCAAATGGTGTTATTCATATTGGCTCCTTATTGGTTGTAAAAATTACTACTCCCGAAGGTATTCCAAATATTCAATCTAGAACCTTATCTATAAAAGAATTACATCTTCTAAACAAAAACCCTGGTTTATTAAAACGTCCGCAGGATATTATGGATGCCTTATACAATGAAATCAAACCTGAAAAGCCACAACAGAATAACAATCAATTACTAGACGGTAACACACCACCGAACTCAAATTAATCTTCATTAATTAAATTTTATACTAGTTCTATAATTCATTGCAAGGCATTTCCTGAATGGCATTTAATTTTGTTAAATGGAAAAAAGATTAAATGCCTTAATTAATGAGCTAAGTACTTTTAATTTCAATCAAGATAATCTACATGAACAATTTGATTTGCTTATAAATAAGTCCGAACAAATAACTAATCTGTTACTAGATTATAAAATAGAACCCTTCTTTATTAAGAAAATCAGTTCTATTCCAGTTTCTTGAAGGAACAAAAGGAACAACCAAATCATATAATTCAATACTATACCCTAATAAGAAAGAAGCAACATTTAATTGAGTTATTAAGTAATCCTTATAATAGGAAGCATTATTTAAAAATCCATCATTAAAAACATAAAGCTCCCGAGTAACAAAATTGTTACTTGTCAATAGAAATCAAAGAACTAAATATATTACCAGTATCTCTTTGCCGGCATTAGAATAATACTTTTTCATTTAAGTTATAACTAATTTTATCGTTTGATGGAATTGTAAAAATCAAGGCGTATACTCCCAAATATCTACTTTATCAGCACTCGTTGTTGCGCTTTTTGGTTTAACATATACTCCAATACAATATAATTTATTATTATAAGGTAACATTATTTGACTATTCAAATTTGTTAGCGAACAATCTGTTTGCGGAGTTCGAAAAGTTGCAGTACTTGGATTATATGCAATACAGTCTAATCCATTACCAAATAAATATATTTCGTCTTTTACAACCAAAGCTTGAGTATTATAATAAATCAATGAAGGACCAACTACCGTGTGATAAGTAAATGTCGTTGTGTTTAAATCAAGTATTACAACATAACTACCCCCATTATACGGCGGAATTTCTTGAGCAGCTGCGCAAAAAATACACAACTTATCATTATAAGCTATTTGATTGAACACTTTAATATTATAATCCATACTTCCAAAGACAGCACTAATGCTAAGAGTTGTAGTAACCGCTCCGTTTGTGGCATCAAAAACTATCAGGTCCTTATAATAAGTAAAGCCCGGTGCAGGGGCATTCGATTTGTTGCCGAATCCCCAGTAAAATTTGTGCTTATAAGCATAACGCACCTCGTCATACCGGTGCGTATAACTATTAGTAAATGCTGTTGGAGTAAGAAATGTATGATTAACCGTATCAATTAACAATCTATATATGTATGAATTAGTACTATTTTGGTCATGACCAATTATATAATTATCATTTTGCCAATAATAATATCCGTTAGGAGTCCCGCTTAATATCATTACATTTGAAAGTGATTTCGTAGTGAAATCAAAATCCGCATTCAAATAGTCACCTATAAGCTTTACCTTCCCATTACCTTTAATCATCCTGTCTCTCGGGGGAAAAAACAATAATTGTGTCATATTATAATTTGTAGTTCCAATCTTACGAAATTTTGATAATTGAGTTATATTAATTGGATAAACTTTCTCAGCAGTACCTCCATCCTTAAATATTTGCTTTACTTTGAAATTAAAAGTTCCAGTTGAATTATATTGATGATAACCAACATTATTATTCGAAATAGGACTGCCGTCCCCAAAATCAATTTCTGTTGATACCGGTTGCCCAGCAGTGGTGGTAATGTTATAAAAATACATATTAGTGCAGTAAACCTGATTAACAAATCCTTCTACTTCATATGTTTTTGGTGTATTTGTTTTATTCTTTTTACAACCTAGAATTGCAAGTAATAAACATAATATATAAGCTATTCTCATTTTGAAATTTCTTTATATAAAATTATTTAATTTATTGAATTAAACAAGGTGCAAAGTTTAAATTGCTGTAAATTTTTAAGTAACAATAGGGTAACAAAAAGGCTAATGAAATCAGAAAATAAGGTAAAACAAAGAAAGTCATGAAAAACAAAACCCCCTGTTTTATAGGGGATTTAGCATTTTTTAGCATTGGGTTGTGTAGCCCCGCCATGAATCGAATGGCGAGGAAAACTCGCCACCGCGAGCAAAGCCTCGCGGCCTGAGATTCAAAATGTATAATTTCACATTAGAAGTAGTCTCGCCCAGAATCGAACTGGGATTTAGCGTTTAGGAAACGCTCGTTCTATCCGTTGAACTACGAAACCATTTTTTAATTTAAAAGAACTGATTTTAGCGCAACAAATTTACTAATTTATTACATCCACTTCTTTCGCTTGAAGTAAATGATGAGTCCAATCATAACGGATAGCATCACGCCCCATGTGATAGCGTAACCATATGGAGATTTTAACTCCGGCATAAACTCGAAGTTCATTCCATATACGCCGGCAATAAAAGTTACAGGAATAAAAATAGAAGACATGATGGTTAATACCTTCATTACTTCATTCATTTTGTTGGAATTTGTACTTAAGTAAATATCCATTATACCCGACAATAAATCCCGGTAGGTTTCAACCGTATCAATTACGCGCGTTACGTGATCTTGTAAGTCGCGTAAATAAATATCTGTACTCGGATTAATCAGTTTGGTTTCGGAGCGCACCATGTTACTAATCATATCGCGCATTGGCCAAACTTGTTTGCGAAGGAAAATCATTTCCCTTTTTAATTCATATAATTGTATAAGCGAACTTTTAGATGAATGGGCGATAATGTGTTCCTCAATTTTCTCAACTGTATCCCCTATTTTTTCAATCACATTGAAATAACAATCAATCACCGCATCCATTAAAGCATAAGCTAAATAATCAGCACCACATTTCCGGATTCTTCCTTTGGCTTGTCTTAATCGGTTACGGATAATGTCAAAAGCATCGCCACCCTGAGGTTCCTGAAACGAAATAACCATGTTATCAAATAACACAATTGATAATTGTTCGGCATGCACTTTGGTGTCATAACTTATCATTTTCATGATAGCTACCACATAATTATCGTAATCTTCAAACTTAGGGCGTTGATCCACGTGCACGATATCCTCTAATGTTAAAGGATGGATGTTATATAACTTTCCTATTTTCTCAATTACTTCCGTCTTATGAATGCCTTCCACATTAATCCACTTGACTAAGTGTGGCTTCACATGCGAAATACATTCCGACAAATCATAAAATTCCTGTTCAATGAACTCGGTCTCGTTGTATTCAATTAGAGAAATTTTAATTCTCTCTGTCTTCGAGTCGCCGGTATATATGAGAGTTCCAGGAGGAACGCCGATATCGTGTGTTTTACTTTTTCTCATTCTCTTTTTCCTCCTAAAACAATTACAATTTCACCTTTTACCTGTTTAGCATTAAAATGAGTGATTGCTTCATCTACCGTTCCTCTAAAATTCTCTTCATGTAATTTTGTGAGTTCCCTGGAAACAGCAACCAATCTATCTCCACCGTAATGTTCTTTAAACTCTTCCAAAGCTTTTACCAATCGGAATGGTGACTCATAAAAAACCATGGTTCTAGTTTCTTCTTTTAATGAAAGTAATTTTGTTTGCCTTCCTTTCTTTTGGGGAAGAAATCCTACGAATACAAATGAATCACATGGCAAACCGCTATTTACCAATGCAGGAACAAAGGCCGTTGCACCGGGTAATGTTTCGATTGAAATTCCTGCTTTTATACTTTCACGCACCAATAAAAATCCGGGGTCAGAGATACCGGGCGTACCGGCATCACTTATCAATGCAATGGTCTTTCCCGATTGAATTGTGTCAATGATGTATTGTACAGTTTGGTGCTCGTTGTGTTGATGATACGACTTTAAAGGCTTATCAATTTGATAATGCTTCAGTAAAAAAATACTTGTACGTGTATCCTCTGCCAAAATTAAATCAGCCTCCTTCAATACACGAATTGCTCTCAGCGTAATATCCTCGAGATTACCAATAGGTGTGGGAACTATGTACAATTTACCTGACATATGATACATCACGAATTTAAACAAAATTGTTTATCGTGAAATAGTCTAAAACTAACAGTAATGAACATTACTTCGGACCAATCATGAAGTCCTTTAAGTAAAAAGGCTCAAAATAGGCTACATCTTCAAAATTCTTATTGAGGTATTGCTGATAAGATAATTTAGCTTGTTGCTTTGAAGAGGGCGAAATATTTTCAATAAATAATGCGCCAGGTAAATTTTGCAATAGACTCTTGCACTTAGGCATTCCGTCGCCAAAAAAAACAAGCGGTTTACTTTGTGTAAAGAAGTTTAAATTTTCCACTGTGATAATTTGAGCGGAAGTTTCTCTCACTTCATTTAAATCAAAATCAAAAAATGCGCAATAAACTTCCATTCTTCGCGCATCCAACATCGGGCATAATAACATTTCGTTATTTGCTTTTTCCTTTACCGCCATTGCCATTGTCTTTAATGTGTTTACTGACAAAAGCGGCTTGTTCAATGAAAAAGCAAGACCTTTTGCTGTGGAAACTCCAATTCGTAAACCGGTATAAGAACCAGGACCGCTTCCGACTGCAACGGCATCCAACTGTGACGGAATAACTTTTTCCTGAATCAATAAATCATTAATGAAAACATGAAGATTTTCGGCGTGAGTATAACCATTATCCAATTCCTTACAACTGATAAGCTCTCCCTTATCAGCCAAAGAAACCGAACACATGGTTGTAGACGTTTCAATATTTAAAATCAACGCCACTTATTTTTTCTCGGTAGCGCTAAACAATTTGTCTTTGTCCACAACCTTCACCTTTGTTCCTTTACGTAAAGTACGCGCAACCGCACCATACGGACCGGTAATTACTTCTTGTCCGTCGGATACACCACTTACAATCTCAATGTAATCATTATCCTGAATTCCTGTTTTCACCGTGAGCATCTCTGCCTTTCCGTCTTTAATTACAAAAACATACTCTTTTAATTCGTCGGATGGTTTTTCTTTTTCCTTAGCCCTTTCTGTTTCCTCGTTCGTAACTTTAGTATCATAATCATCTTCATTATCCATCGATTTCACCTTTGTGGAATCAGCATTACGAGTAGTTACCGCCATAATTGGAACAGAAACCACATTTGATACACGCTTGGTTTGGATATCAACACTCGCACTCATACCCGGACGAAAAGGTGCCTGATTAATTTCAGAAATCAGGCTCATGTACGACTCACGTAAAATTCTAATCTTAACTACGAAGTTAGTTACCTGATCGGCCGTAATACCGGTGGTGTTAGCCGAGTTTGCAATTTCAGTCACGATTCCCTTAAATTTTTTATCC
>CAYQDP010000090.1:0-9125 GCA_964416235.1 uncultured Flavobacteriaceae bacterium
TTGCTTTTTGAGCATATATTAAACAGATTGAATCTTTTCTATCTATCTCATATTGATCACTAATTTCATTAAGTAGTTTAAGTTTTGTTGTATCTGATCTTTCTGTTTTCAGCAAAGTTAATAGAGAATCTGTTTTATTTAGTTGACCATATGAACCGACGGTCAATATAAAAAGGAAAAAACAAATTATTTTATACATATGTTTTAAAACTTTGATCTAATTGTATTAAATTATATCTTAAAAAGGTATCATTTCCCGATACAAAAACGGGTAAATATGGAATCAAGAAGGTCTTCGTTAGTTACCTCACCGGTGATGCTTCCTAATTCATCAAGAGCATAGCGTATTTCAACGGCTAATAAATCACCTGCAATACCGCTATCTAATCCGCCAATTACTTTTTTAAGAGCCTCGTTGGCGCGCTTTAAAGAATCTACGTGACGGGCATTGGTTACAATTGTTTCGGTAGTATTCACTGTTCTAGCGTCGAAAAGCCCTACCAGTTTTTGTTTTAATTCTGTAATATTTTTATGCTCTTTGGCAGAAATGTAAATGACTTCATAAGAAGCAAATTCTCGCTTTAAATCCTCTAAATTTTCGACATCGATTTTATTGGCAACAATTACCAATTGAGAATTACCGATATGTTCTTTTATTAAATCAATCTCCAGTTTTAAATCACCACTGCTGATTTCATGCGCATCAAAAAGATAAATTACGATGGCCGATTTTTTAATGGCGTCAAAGGCTTTGTTCACTCCTATTTGCTCAATCACATCGGTCGTGGTTCTGATGCCTGCAGTGTCAATGAATCTGAACAAAACGCCATCAATAATCATTTCATCTTCGATGGTATCGCGTGTGGTTCCCGGAATATCGCTCACAATTGCTCTGTCGTCTTCCAATAAAACATTTAGTAAAGTCGACTTACCTGCATTGGGTTTTCCAACAATGGCTACCGGAATTCCATTCTTAATTACATTCCCCACTTCAAAACTCATCACCAACTTCTCAATAATTCCAATAATGCTGTGGACTAATTTTTTTAAATCTGTTCTATCAGCAAATTCAACATCCTCTTCACTAAAATCTAATTCTAACTCTACCAGCGAGGCAAAGTTTACCAAATGATCGCGCAGTATTTTTATCTTATTTGAAAAACCTCCACGCATTTGTTGCATGGCCACTTGATGTGATAAACCGGAATTACTTGCAATTAAGTCTGCCACCGCTTCTGCTTGTGACAAATCAAATTTTCCATTGAGAAAGGCCCGCAATGTAAACTCGCCGGGATTGGCCATTCGTGCACCATGCTTCAATAATAATTGTAAAATCTGTTGCTGAATGTAAACCGAACCATGACAAGAAATCTCAATGCTGTCTTCTCCAGTATACGAATGTGGGTTTGTAAAAACACTCACTAATACCTCATCAATTACAATATCACCTTCTGCTATAATTCCAAAGTGAATGGTGTAGCCTTTTTGCTCCGCAATTTTTTTTGATTTGAATTCCTTGTCAAAAAAAACCTGATCAATTATAGCAAATGATTTTTTTCCACTTAAACGAATAACCGCAATAGCAC
Source organism: uncultured Flavobacteriaceae bacterium (assembly GCA_964416235.1). Taxonomy (GTDB): domain Bacteria; phylum Bacteroidota; class Bacteroidia; order B-17B0; family Aurantibacillaceae; genus JAHEYG01. Next base: position 1,587 of record CAYQDP010000090.1, read on the forward strand.
CACTTCCATGTGGAGTGGCGAGGGCCGTTATGGTATCGTTCAAAATAATTTTCATTTAATCAAAAAACCCCGACCTAAGCCGGGGTTTGTATTATGCTTTTTTTGCTTCTTGAGCTGCTTTAATTTTTGCTTTAATAGCTTCCGTTGTTGTTGAACCCGGACGTTCAATTGGAGAACCTGTTGCTCTGTCCCAGATTAAACTTGCTAATACTCCTAAAGCACGACTCACACCAAACAACACAGTATAAAAATCGTATTCATACATTCCGTAATGCACTAACAATGCACCTGAATGCGCATCTACGTTTGGCCATGGATTTTTGATTTTACCTGTAGCTTCTAAAATTGGAGGAGCAACTTCGTAAATCATTTGAACGATTTCGCAAATATCATCATGCTTAATGTAGGTACGATAGAAATCTTGTTGCGCTGAGAAACGCGGATCAGTTTTACGTAATACAGCGTGACCATAACCCGGAACTACTTTTCCTTCGGTTAATGTTTTCTTAATGTAATCGGCAATTTGTTCTTTAGTTGGTAAACCACCACCTAAAGTTTCTTTCAACTCCATTATCCACGCTAATACTTCCTGATTTGCCAAACCATGTAACGGACCGGCCAACCCATTCATACCTGCAGCAAATGCTAAGTATGGGTCGCTTAATGCAGAACCTACTAAGTGTGTAGTGTGTGCAGAAACGTTTCCACCTTCATGGTCAACGTGAATAGTTAAATACAAACGCATCAAACGCTTCATATCAAATGCTTCGTATCCTAACATGTGAGCAAAGTTTGCTGCCCAATCTAATTTCGGATCCGGTTCAATGTGTACACCGCCTTTATATTTACGACGATAGATATAAGCTGCAATACGAGGTAAACGTGCAATCAAATTCATTGAATCTTCATACACATAATCCCAATAATCTTTTTTATTAATACCTTTTGCATAAGCTTTTGCGAAAACACTTTCTGTTTGCATTGCCATCACACCAACTACAAACTGTGTCATTGGATGTGTATCAACCGGTAATTTTTCAATAACATCAAAAACATGTTTAGGAACGTGGCTGCGTTTCATCCATTCATTGGTAATGAAACTTACATCTTCCTGAGTTGGCAATTCACCAACTAACATTAGATAAAAAATACCTTCCGGTAATGGCTCAGTGCCTCCAGGTGCTTTTGGTAATTGCTTACGTAATTCAGGTATAGAATATCCTCTGAAGCGGATACCTTCTTCAGGATCTAACTTTGAAGTTTCGGTAACCATTCCTAACATACCGCGCATACCTTGGTACACTTGTGCAACGGTAATCTCTCCTAACTTAAGGTCTCCGTGATTTTTAATAATATCTTTAATATCTGCTGAAAGCACTGTGGCTTTATCACGGAATTTTTCCTTTAATCTGTCCATTTTAGTAAAGTTTTAACTACGTAAATTTAGCTACTGAGAAATAATAAACAAATAAATTTATCTTAAATAATCCTTTTTTTGAGCGAAGTGATTTTTAAGCTTCCGTAAACAAAAAACCCCTTCGTTTTGAAGGGGTTTTTTAAAGGACTATTTTGCAAATCGGAAGGCACTTCCTAAATAGCGTGCCGAATCGCCCAATTGCTCTTCAATTCGTAATAATTGATTGTATTTTGCGATCCTGTCACTTCTTGAAGCCGAACCTGTTTTGATTTGTCCGCAACCTAAAGCAACCGCTAAATCCGCAATCGTAGTATCCTCTGTTTCGCCGCTACGGTGACTCATAACAGAAGTATAAGAATGCATATGCGCCATGGTAACCGCCTGAATGGTTTCGGTTAAAGTACCTATCTGGTTAACTTTTACCAAGATTGAATTCGCAACACCCTCATTAATACCTTTTGCAAGGCGCTGAGAGTTAGTAACAAACAAATCATCCCCCACTAATTGGATTTTATCACCCATAGCTTCAGTCATTTTTGACCATCCTGACCAATCGTCTTCTGCAAAACCGTCTTCAATTGAAATGATAGGGTATTTTTTACACCATTCGGCCCAATAGCTTACCATTTGTTCGCTGGTTAACTTATCGCCGGTAGATTTTTTGAAATGATAAACCTTTTCTTTGGCGTCGTAAAACTCAGACGAAGCCGCATCCATCGCAATGTAAATATCTTCACCGGGTTTATAGCCTGCTTTTTCAATAGCTTGCATAACTGCCTTAATAGCATCTTCATTACTCTTAAAATCAGGGGCAAATCCACCCTCATCACCAACATTTGTAGCCAATTTTTGAGATTTAAGTACAGCCTTTAAGTGATGGAAAATTTCAGTCCCCATGCGTAATCCCTCACTAAATGACTCAGCACCAACCGGCATTATCATAAACTCCTGAAAATCGATACCATTATCCGCATGAGCGCCACCATTTAATATGTTCATCATCGGAATCGGTAATAAGTTGGCATTAACACCACCTACATAACGATACAATGGCATACCGGTTTCCTGAGCTGCCGCTTTAGCTGCTGCTAAAGAAACTCCTAAAATGGCATTTGCTCCTAAGTTGGCTTTATTTTCACTTCCATCCAATTCGATCAAACGAGCATCAATATCTGCTTGATCTAAAACATAAGCTCCTTTTAAACTTTCGTTAATAACAGTATTTACATTGTTTACTGCACGGTTAACGCTTTTACCCATGTACTGGGTTTTGTCGTTATCACGTAACTCAACCGCTTCGTGTGTGCCTGTTGAAGCTCCTGAAGGAACTGCGGCACGACCAACAACACCGTTTTCAGTAATAACATCAACTTCAACTGTTGGATTTCCCCTCGAATCTAAAATCTGACGGGCTGTAATTGAATGAATATATGACATAATTATTTTTTTAGATGCGCAAAGATAGGGAAATAAGAAAAAGCGACACCCTTCTGTAAATAAATGGTTAAAAAATACCTCCTTTTATTTAAAATTCAATATGCTTAAATTGCAAAGCCTTCCCGTAATACTATTAATATGACTTTATTGAAATATATTTTTGCGGGATTTCTAATTTATTGTCTGTTTATTTTTAATTCCTGTAGCCTTTTAAAGCATAACCGTTTTAAAAAAGGACAGCAACACGGCTATTGGATTACCTATGCTGATGCGAATAAGAAAATTGTTCTTACAAAAGGACGCTTTAAAAATGGCGTTCAGAAGGGGAAATGGATGTATAATACCATGCAGGGAAAAAAAGAACGAATTGAATATTACAAGAAAGATAAAATCAGAATCAGTTATTTCCATCCTAACGGCAAACAAGCTGTAAAAGGACGCGCGCGTATCGTAAACGACAGCATTAAACTTCATTTCTATTATTATGGTCCGTGGTATTTTTATAACGAAGCCGGACAATTACAGAAAATAAGTTATTTCGAAAACGGCACTTTAACAAGAGAAGATATCAAAATCAAAACTGGAACCGAGGTTTACGATTCTTTAGCTGCTGAGTTAATAAAACTGGATAGAGATTTTCACAAATACAGTGATACGCTGCAAACAACATTTAATAAGTTTGGCGCAAAATCTGAAGAGTATAAAAGCGTTTGGAAACTCAATAAAGAAAATGATTCTTTGATTTATTTACGTATTGAAGGCATCACAAGCCGATTTGGTTATCCGGAAAAAAAATTTGTTGGAGAGAATAACGGAATAATCTTCTACATCATCAGTTTTGCTCCTGCACCAATTAAAGAAAAACACCTTGAACTCTTCAGAAGTGCGGCACAAAAAGGAGAAATTACGCTACGTGATTTCGCCTACTTTGAGGATAAATATTTAGTGGCTAAAAGCGGATTTCAGCTTTACGGCACACAATTTAAAACAGTTAAAGATTACAAACAGATTTATTATCCGGTTAAAAAATTATCCGATTTAAACGACAGAAGAAAAATGATGAATCTGGAACCCGTAAATTTATTAGAGTATAAAGAATCTACTGATTAGGTTTACAACCCGATTCCATATACTCTTTTTTAATCACCGGGTTATCTAATACCTGAAAACTCATGTAAGGCTCTCCGAATAATTTACAATAACGATCCGGATTGCGGCTCTTTGCATAACTCAAAGCGTTGGCAAAATTACGTGAGTAAAATTTCTCAGGTAAATGCGAAGCAATGCTGATGTAAGCAAAAATTAAATTTTCATCTGCACGCTCATTTACATATGGCTCTAAGATATTAGATGCATATTTATAATCTTTAGCTCTCGCAAAAACATAACCTAACTTAAGCGCGTTTTGCCAGCTGGCCGACTTAATATCGTAGAATGCTTTTATTCTTTCAATACATGCTGCAATTGCTGCTTCAGCAACAGGTGACTCAGAGGTATCAAGAACATCCATCAACTTAAACTGCCACTCGATGTTTAAACCGTCAATGTATTTTTTATCAATTTTTGTTTTATACAACTCATCAATATTTTGCTGCATTTTGGCTTGATCTTCCGGTTTAACAATGGCACTATCCAATTTTATTGAACAGTACATTTTATTGTATTTCAAAATTTCATTATCAGGTGCCATAGCCAATAAACGGTTTATTTCATCATAGTCTTCATCCTCCACATTCTTTCCATTCAACAGGAAACGATAATGAACCTTATTATTCATCATATTTACGTACTTTCCTTCATTTGGAATCTCTAAACTATCTAAAGCTCCAGCTGAATATTTTTTATCGTTGACTTGCTTATGGATATACTCCATAATTTTGTAAGCTTTGTTTTGATCATTACTTTTTAACGAGCGGTTAAAAGTAACCGTACTGTATTTTTGTTCTTTATTTCCACTTACATCATACGTAACATCCATAATAATTTGCGCGAAACGTTCACGCGCTAAAATCGGTTCTAATTCATCCATTAATTTTTTATCACCGTTAATTTTGTCGATACATTTTTTCTTACCCAACGCCACTAAATCGGCATACTTGCCATCTTCATTTTCCAGCATGAATAAATTCCAGCTATCGCGTGTTTCAATCACCGGCGTGATTTTTAAACTCTGACGTTGCTGCAATACATTAGACACACTCTCTGCTCTCTTACGTTGCAACTTCGCATTGGAAACAGAGTCACCCTCAATTGAAGAATAGGCATAAATGTATAAACCTTCAATAATAAAATCAGGTTCGTTTAAAGCGTTGATTAATGGCTGAATGTCTTCCGGTTTAAATTCATATTTATTTTTTGCGAACGGAATTGTGAAATTGATAATAGAACTTTCGGAGCGAGGCACAAAAGGCGGTTTCAATCCTTTTGTATCCGGTGCCGGTAAAATCCCGATAGGTGTATTGCTCTCCGGATCTCCATCTTCTAAATAAGCACGCGTTACAGTTCGGCAAATTTTTCCATCCTGAACAATAATTAAATTAAACTCAAACGGACCTTTAATATCCTTGTTAAATTTACCAACTTCTACTTCAATGCTTGTTACGCGCTTTTTCTTCTTATTGGTTGGATCAGGCTTCACTAAATTTTTCTTGAAGAACTTATCCTTGTAAACAACTTTAGTCATTACACCTTTGTTGTAAAGATTGTTATCTACAATATTGTATTCAGGCTTGTCATATTGAGCACGCTGTACAATATCAATGGCAATTCCATCTTTAGGTTTTTTGAGTAGGCGCTTTAATTCCTTAATGCTATGATATTTCACGTAAATTTTTCCATTATTCTCATAAACACCGCGTTGCAGCAAATCGTAATTTTTCCATTTATCGCAATTCTTACATGCCTTTTGATCAGGCGCCTTCATCTTTTTTGATTTAGTATTATAAGGCACCTTCAACTCTTTCTTATGCTCCACCCCTGTATTCACAATATCATAGCCGCCTAATATGGCACTGGCATATACCTTTTTGCCATCATCGCTAATGAGGTAACTGATTCCAGCGTAAACATACTTTGGATTCAGTACCACTGGTAAATCCTTCTTGTTATTTTCCCATCGTGTGTAAATTACCTTAGCCACATCGGCTGTAGAATAATTATCACGACCTTTACTTACAGGTGCGTTCATTAATAATTCCTCGCCCTTATTAGTTGCTCCAACACTCTTTAAATTTTTCTTAGTCTTATTTGGATCAACTTTAGGTTGTCCGCCTCCCTCAAATGATTCTACACTAGAAGCAGCCGCTTCTGATAACATCTGACTGTATTCAAGCGTATCTAATCCTTTTTCTTTACGGAAACGGTTTATTTCTGTAAGTAAAACCTTCGGTAAGTCTTCAAACATTGCATCTGTAATTGGCTGCTTGTTTTTTTGAGCAAATACCAAATCGGAAGCAAAAGCGCAAAACAGTACGATTAAAAATTTCTTCATAATTACAAATGACTACAACAAAAAACACCTGCTGTTTAGTCAAGGATAATATTAGAAAAAATAAATTTTAAGCGGAATTTTAGTGTTAACAATGTATCAACACTTTACGTAAAATTATTCCTGCAAACCTCTTCCTGCCTTCTCAATTTTATTATCGCGCTTTAATTCAGCAATAATCTTATCAAGCACACCATTCACAAATGTTTTACTGTTAGGCGTACTGTATTCTTTAGAGATATCAATGTATTCATTTAGCGATACTTTCACAGGTACGCTTGGAATGTGTAAAATTTCAGCAATAGCCATTTTCATCAGAAGCATATCCATACTGGCGATACGATCCATCTCCCAGTTCTTAGTGTGATTTTTAATTAACTCTTCATAAGAACTGTTATACTGAATTGTTTTTCGGAAAAGTGAAGACACAAATTTATTATCATCGTCTTCATCCTTTAATAACGGCAATAAAACAAATTTACCTTCAAAAGTTTCGAAGGTTCTTATTACAGAATTAAAAGCCAAGAAAGTATCATCCGCCCAATGAATGTTTTTATCTTCAAATAAGTGATTCAATAAATCGTGTTCACCTAAATGATTCAAAATAAGATTAACCAAAAAATCGCGGTCTTCTTTAATGTTGTTTTCTCCGCTTACCATATAGCTTTTATATTCTTCAGAATTACGGATTTCATTAAACAACTTTCTTACCAAATCAAAATCAGTCTGCCACGAAATTTTTTGTCTTTCCAATTCTTTTTTAAGTGTAGCGCTTTCCGAAAGAGCTACAAGCAAAGTATTATTTACAAACTTGAGATTAGGATTTAAGTCTTCCTTTGAAGGCAAACGTTTATTCTTATTCTCATCGATCACTAAATAAGCAGTGTGATGTAAGTCGGTAAATAAAGCCAGAATAGTGAGGTACAAACTATATACTTTATCTAAACTTTTAAATAATTCCTTTTCAAATGCAGCCATATCGGCATTTTCATGCTGATAATAAGAATACAGCATTTGCATTACTTTAATACGGAGGAAACGACGGTTTAGCATAAAGAACGGTTTTAATAAAATTAAGTTCGGTTATTTCAATTAGAGTACAGCATTAATTCGTGCAATAGCTTCGATTCTCTTCTCAGCTAAAACATTTGCTGCCATGTAAGTTGGAATTCCTTCAGCCTTTGCTGTCTGAATAACA
>CAYQDP010000091.1:0-9088 GCA_964416235.1 uncultured Flavobacteriaceae bacterium
GAGTACACTCCCGCATGACCTACTATTTCAATGTAAATAGAATTAACCGCAGGATATTTTTTGTAATCGCGAGGAGTTTCCAAAACATACTCTGTTTCCTTAATCTGTGCTTGTAACACAGAGGAGATAAGGAAACAAAGTATGATGATTTTTTTCAAATGTTAGAAATTGAAATTTGATGCATAGACGTCTCTACTTCGCTCGACGTGACAACTTACAACTGTCATTTCGAGCGTAGTCGAGAAATGACAGACTATTTACTTAAAAGATCCTTTACTAATTGAGAAACAATTTTGTTATCCGCTTTGCCGGCAAAAGCTTTTGATGCCGCACCCATTACCTTACCCATGTCGGCCGCAGAAGAAGCGCCAACCTGTGCAATTATTTTTACCAACTCCGCCTTAATTTCATCTTCACCCATTTGCTTAGGTAAGTACTCTTCCATCACAGATGCCTGATATAATTCCACCTCAGCCAAATCAGCACGGTTTTGTTGTTTAAATATATCTGCCGACTCTTTACGCTTCTTAACTTCTTTCTGTATAGATTTCATTATAGCATCATCAGAAATTCCTTCAGGCGATGTTTTTAATATAATAACCACGTTTTTAATAGCTCTTAAAACTTCCAGTTTTTTGCTATCCTTAGCCAGCATGGCGGTTTTTATATCGCCGTTTATTTTATCTTCAAATGACATGATTGTAAATTTTAAGCTAATGTAAGGGAAATTTTGGGAATAATGTGACTCACCCTCGGGCCTGTTTTTATATGACTCACCCCCGGCCCCTCTCTGTAAACAGAGAGGGGGGAGTTGAATTTGAAACAAAGACAAAGATTAAACATCTATGGTGCAGCATTGATTTGCATACAGAAAAAGCCGAAAAATTCTGTAGCCTAATCCATTAAGCAAAAGTAAAACAGTATTTATGGTAAATATTGCTACAGTTCGTAGCAAGGTAAGAACCTTAATTTATGTAAATTTGATATAAAGCATTAGATATGTTAGATAGAAATAAATTTAAAGAACCATCAGAATTATTGAATAAACAATTTATACATTGTATATCAAAGCAAATATTCAAAGTAAACTCAATAGCTCCACAGTTAGGCACACCTGATGATTATATTGTAATTTGCAACAATATAAAAACAGGGATAAGTAGTCAATTTACTTTTTCAGACTTTATTGATTTACATAATGAAGTTGAATAAAATTAATACATGTCCTTTAATGTAAAAATGAAGGTTTATGAATATTAGTTTAAATTGGTCAGAGGTGTCAATTTCATCGGATTTTGCAACGGATTACACAGACCAGTGCTTACAAAACGAATGCTTGCCATAAATATAGCATTGTTATTAATCCTAAATAAAATATACTGTATTATTATTCCTGATAAATAAATAGGATTTTTTGCTTATGAAAAAAAGGATTGATTGTAAGTTTTGTAATTCAGTTGTTGAACAAAAGACTGGTTCTTTAATCTATTGCTCATTAGATTGTATTACCAATGATTTAGCCCATGCTAATTCTAACCCCACAAAAGACGAAATCGCTTTGCTTAAAAAACAGTTACAGAATTTAACAGATGAAGTTTCTAATCTGGCTCCGTTTGTCGATGAACATGTAAATCTAATGATTAACCTTTTTAAGTACGCTCACGTTAGAATTGACAATGATTTAAATGTTTCTATCTCATTATTTGTTGAATTACGGTATGCCATATCGCTTTGCATTGATCTAATTTATGAAATTGAATCACTTGGCAATAAGACTTATGCAAAAGCATATGAGGTAAAACAGGCTAAAAAGGATGTTCAACTGTTTGAGGATGGTTATAAATGGGCGAGAATTTGTTGGCAGGTTGCAAATGAGGCTTTTGAAGCTGCTACAGAATTAGATAAGCAGTTTGATGATTTAATCCATAAAGTGCCAATTGAAATCCATAACAAACTAAAATCTGAAAGGGTTATTTAAAAGTGTTTAAATAGTAGATAAATTATCTAGCAGCGGTAAAATATTGATTTCCGGAGCATATACCATTATTAGATGAATCAAATCCTACAATAAAACTTGTAATTAGCTAACTAAAAAAGTGATATCATAAATGTACTTTTTGTTGTCACAAATCTATATTTTATGAATGGCGCGGGCAATTTGTTTTTTTATTCTTTAATAAATTTAGCGAAGTAATTACCAGATTCTGTTTCAAAATTTATTAAATATATCCCTGAATGAAAATTTTCAACGCTTATTATTTCATTTGTTAATATACCTTTAGAAATGATTCTTCCAGAAACATCAAATATTTCATAGTTTCTGACTTCTGAATTCTCTAATTTTATTGACAAATAATTATTTGTTGGATTTGGAAAGCAAATGACTTTATTTTTATTGATTAACTCTTCAATTCCAACTGAACCTACCAGTTTTACTACCCATAAGTCTCCTGGACCCGAAGTTGTACATCCTGAAACATCACCGTTATTTGTTGTAGCGTAACCGCAAAAGGCGTATCCATTATCTTTAGTATTAATTATACTATATGCTTGTTCTGTACCAATTCCACCATAACAATGGTGCCATTGTTTATTCAAGTTCGAATCAAGTTTAACAATCCATACATCTCTACCACCATGATTCCCTAAAGCATCGAAATTATACGAATCACTTACACCAACAAATATAAATCCATCGTTTTGACTATTGATTAAAGTATAGGCTCCATCATAACCAGCACCACCATAATTCTTTTGTCCAATTAAATTACCTGACTTGCTTATTTTTAATAGCCAGGCATCTTGCTGACCATAATTATTTGTTACATCAATGTCAATTGAATTAATATCTGCTAAAACAATTATGTTGGAATCCTTATCAAATTGTACAGCTCGTCCAAAGTCAGTCCCTGTTCCGCCAAAATTATTTTGCCAAATAATATTTCCAATTGTATCAATATTTACTACCCATACATCCGTAATTCCCTTATTGTTTGTTAAATCTCCGGTTGATGAGCTGGAATTACCTACCATGACATAGCCACTATTGTGGTTAACTAGAGGGCTACCGAGGTTTGTACCTTCACCACCTGGTCCACCATAACATTTTTGCCATTGTATTAAACCTAATGAGTTAACTTTTATTATCCACAAATCACTTCCACCATGATTTCCGATTACATCTCCATCATTTGAAAACGTATATCCATAAAGTAAATATCCTCCGTCCGGAGTAATAGCTATGGAATATAAATAATCGTTTAATGTGCCTCCGTAACATTTTTGCCATAAAAGATTTCCGTTAATATCAGTTCTTACAACAACGCCATCCCAAGAACCGTGATTTCCTGAAATATCAATGTTGTTAGATTTGGTACAACCAACCATAATATAACCACCATCCGTTAATTGTAAAACCTTGCTGCCAAATTCTTCAAGAGTACCGCCGTAACATTTTTGCCATTGTAGGCTACCGTATATGTTTAATTTTGTTAACCAAATATCTCCCATTCCTTTTTGTCCAATAACAGTTCCATTATTAGAGCTAGCCTGTCCAACAACTATATACCCTGTGTCCTTAGTTTGTATTACAGAATAAGCATTTTCTCCGCTTGTACCCCCATAACACTTTGCCCACTCGATTGGTGGAGATTGTGCAAAAAAGGAAGTGCATATAAGGAATAAGAATAATGTAATTTTAATTTTCATGATTTAATATTTGTCTATCAAATATAACAAACTCCTAGAATAATCAAAATGCTTAGAAATTAATATCAAAAAATCAACATCTTGCCATGTGCCTTCTACTCCTCTAGGAATCGAACCAAGGATACAAATATTTTTCCAACAATCCTTTAATACACCTCAACAAAAAAAGCCGCTTCTTACAGGAAGCGGCTTTTTATCTTAGGACTTGTTTAATTAATCCACATTATCATGCAGAAAAGAGTTATTCGGACGAATCTCGATTTTTTTGTCGTCACCTTCTGATAAAGTGAAACGAGATACTTGTGATTCAGATGACGGCGTTTTGTTCTCTAATTGTATGTTCTTACGAGAGAACGCAGTTTCCTTTTCCAATTGCGCTAAACCATCCGGGCTTTTCATTTTTAAAGTAATTTCTTTCAGCTTACGGATACGCTCTTGCGCTAAGCGAATTTGCTCTTCGCGAGAAACTGTTTCAGTATTGCTTTCTTCAGAAGTTGTATCTGTTGTTTCGCTATTTACCGTATGGAAAGTAAATTCAGTAGTAGTTGTACTTTCAGAAACTGTTTCTTCTGTTTTGCTTTCAATAGTAGTTTCGGTTGTATTAACGGTATAGGTAATTTCCTCCTGCTTTGTTTCAATTACAGTTGGCACTACATTCACAACAACCGGCTCTTCTACTTTCTCTTCTGTTTTAGTATACACAAACGGTTCAGCTTTTTGAACTTCGTCAACAATACTGGTTTGCTTTACCTCTGCAACCGGCTTCACTTCCGGCTGATCTAAACTTACCACCTTACGGTCTTTATTTAAAATCGGCGGCTCATAGCCAAATGATTTTGTATTAAATCCTGTTGCGATAATAGTTACAGATACGCTGTCACCTAATGAAGGATCAGTACCATAACCTGTAATTAATTCTGCTGTACCACCTGCAGCTTCCTGAATGAAGTCAGTGATTTCACCAAATTCATCCATATCGATATCATCAGAACCACTCATGATATTTAATAACACATGACGTGCGCCGCGGATATCATTATCATTTAACAATGGTGAATTTAATGACTCTTCTACTGCACGTAATGCGCGGCGCTCTCCGCTTGCTACTGCAGAACCCATGATAGCCACACCGCTGTCTTTCATTACTGTCTTCACATCGTTGAAGTCAACGTTGATATGCATGTGTAAGCTGATGATTTCTGCAATACTTTTTGCAGCACCGGTTAATACATCATCGGCATGAGCAAATGCTTCGCTCATTTTTAAGTTGCCATATATTTCACGCAATTTATCATTACCAATAACTAATAAAGTATCTACATACTTTTTCATTTCTTCCAAACCTTGCTCGGCTTGAGCCCGACGTTTCTTACCTTCAAAAGCGAAAGGAATAGTAACTATACCAACAGTTAAAATACCTAATTCTCTCGCAACTGAAGCAATTACGGGCGCCGCACCGGTACCTGTACCACCACCTAAACCGGCAGTGATGAACACCATTTGCGTGTTATCTTCTAAATATTTGCGAATCTCTTCTACTGATTCAATAGCCGCTTCACGACCTACTTCAGGAATTGAGCCTGCGCCTAATCCTTTTGTTAAGTGTGAACCTAACTGAATTTTATGAGGAACCGGACTTTTTTCCAAAGCCTGGTGATCCGTATTACAAATGATAAAATCTACTCCTTTAATACCTAAGCGGTACATATGGTTAACGGCGTTACTTCCGCCTCCACCTACACCAATTACTTTGATAATTGAGTGCTCGTCTTTTGGTAATTCAAATTGCATCATGTTGGTATGTTTTAGTTATTGTTTGATGTTTTACGTTTCGTTGTTTGATGTTTATTCTATCTTCTACTCAATATCATCGCTCATCCAATCTTTGGCTCTTGTAATTAAAGTATCAAAGAATGTTCCTGCTTTTTTCTTGGAATGATCGACCACTTTCTTTTCTTCTTTCTTTTTTTCTTCTTGTGTTACTTCAGCCACTTTCATGGTATTGTTTCCTCTCTTCGCTTCGCGCTCGTATTTTTCAATACCTTTCATTACTAAACCAACACCGGTTGCATACAATGGGTTTTTTAATTCATCATCAGCGGCTGCTAAATGTTCGTTTGGTGTTCCAATACGGCAATCCATTCCTGTCGTTAACATCACTAATTGAGGTAAGTGCTTTAACATAGAACCACCACCGGTTACTACAATTCCTGCCGATAATTTGCGCTCGTAACCTGAGTTTTTAATTTCAAATAAAACGAACTCTAAAATTTCTTCCATACGCGCCTGAATAATCTGCGCTAAGAATTTCACAGAAATTTCTTTATGCGGACGACCACGTAAACCCGGAATAGAAATAATTTCATTTTCCTGATTTTCCTGCGCTAATGCAGAACCAAATCTGATTTTTAATTGCTCCGCTTGTGTTTTAATAATACTGCATCCTTCTTTAATATCATCTGTAATAATATTACCTCCGAAAGGAATTACAGCAGTGTGACGAATAATGCCATCATAGAAAATAGCCACATCGGTTGTTCCACCACCAATGTCAACTAAAACAACACCGGCTTCTTTTTCTTCATCACTTAAAACCGCATCAGCACTTGCTAATGGCTCTAAGTGTAAATCCACTGTTTCTAATCCGGCTCTGTTAACGCATTTAAAAATATTTTTAACTGCAGAAACTTGTCCTGTGATAATATGGAAATTTCCTTCCAGACGAATACCTGCATGTCCGATTGGATTTTTAATTCCGATTTCGCTATCGATGATATACTCCTGAGGAATCACATGGATGATTTCTTCACCCGGACTCATCACTAAACGGTGCATGTTATCAATCAAAGTATCTACATCCTTTTGATTAACTTCATCATCTAAAGACTGACGTGTAATCATACCACGGTGTTGAACACTCTTAATGTGTTGCCCGGCAATACCTACGATTACTTCGCCGATATCGACGTTTGCTTTATCGGCAGCAATGGCAACAGCAGCTTTAATAGAAGCTACAGTTTGTTCAATATTAACAACAACGCCACGTGTAACGCCTAATGATTCAGCCTTACCAATGCCTAGAATTTCTACTTTGCCGAATTCATTTTTACGGCCTACAATTGCAGCAATTTTAGTTGTACCAATATCCAATCCAACCACTAAATCAGATCCCTGGTTTTGATTGCTTGAGTTAACTGCGTTTTCCATAAATTTTACTTTTTGGTGCAAACCACCTGGTTTTTATATTTTAAATTTACTATAGCGTATTTATTCCAATTATCGGTTTTGTTTAAGCCTTCGTTGTAAAACAATTTCAACTTTTCAAATTTTTCAGCAATATCTTTCGCTTCTCCAAAAATTATTTTGTGTCCGCCAACTGAAGGATACATTTCAAATTCACGCTCCTCATTTATACTCAATTGCTGAATCAAGGGATTAAGAATTGAGTCGTTAGTGATGTAAGTTGCCATTTCATAAATATCATCCAACATACTTACTTCGCTGAAAATTTCATTTTTAGCGATTTCCTTTACTGAATACATGTTGCGGCGAACGAACGGCTCGTAAATGTGTCCGTTTACAACCAGTACTCTTGCTGTGAATTTGTCGCTCAATGGCATTAGTTTACTTTGTGAATCGATGTAGTAACTTTCTCCGCTCATGGTAATCACTCTGACAAGTGGAGTGCGTTGAAGCACATCAATTTTTACATCGCCATTCACCGAAACACTTAAGTCAGCGTTTTCGATGGCGGGATGTGCATTTAATGCTTTTTCGAGTGAATTGATATCGATGTTTTTTAATTCAGCATTCAGAATAACATCGTTGCGCTCTTCAAAATAGCGCTTAATATCATCTTCATCCACAAAATCATTTTCACCGGTTTGGTTAACATTAATCTCCAATTGTTTTGCAACAATTTTGGTTTCCTTTTTGCTAACAAAAGCCAGCGAAGCCATTAAGCCCGATAATGCAATAATCCAAAGAACTGTAATTAATATTTTTTTATAGTTTACTTTCACTTTATACGTTGCTTTAGCAACTCTTCAATTGGTGTAACCAGTTTATCGATATCCCCTGCTCCCATCGTCATCAACACTTCTGTATTTTTATTTTTCAAAAACTCCAGAACGTTTTCTTTTTGTACCAAATGCTTATTCGACGATTTCATTTTATCTAACAACATTTGTGAGTTGACACCCTCAATCGGTAATTCACGTGCCGGATAAATTTCAAGCAATATGCACTCATCCAGCATGTCCAAACTTTTTGCAAAATCATCCGCAAAATCGCGGGTGCGTGTAAATAAGTGTGGTTGAAATATGCCGGTGATTTTTTTATCGGGATAAAGTTGTTTGGCTGCTCCAATGGATGCTTTCAACTCTTCCGGATGATGCGCATAATCGTCAATGTAAATTACATTTTCTGATTTCACTCTGTAATCGAACCTGCGTTTAACACCTTGAAAAGAACGTAATGCTTGTTTTATAGTTTCGCCATTTATTCCTAACTGTTGTGCTATGGTAACTGCAGCTATGGAATTCTCTACATTGTGTAAACCGGGTAAGCCAATTACCACATCAGTAATTTTCTCAACCGGACTTACAATATCGTAATGAAAGGCGCCGTCTTTAACCTGCACCGATTCAGCACAATATTCCGTATTTAAATTTAGCGAGTAGATAAGCCTCTTATTGGTGAGCTTCAATTCGTTATCAACATTCTTTTTAACAATCAAACACCCGTCGGATTTAACCTGTTTTGAGAAGAGAAAATAGCCTTCCAGCACACTGTTTTTATCGCCGTAAATATCCAGATGATCCGCGTCTACGCTGGTAATAAGGGCAATGTGCGGACTAAGTGTCAGGAAAGAACGGTCGTATTCATCGGCCTCCACCACCACGTAAGCGTTGATATCATTTGGGTTTCCTAAAAGCAAATTGGTTCCGTAATTTTTTGAAATTCCACCCATAAAAGAGTAGCAATTAATGCCCGCCGTTTTTAAGAGATGAGTAACCAAAGTGGTTGTGGTTGTTTTGCCGTGCGTTCCGGCAATCGCAATGGTTTTGAATGATTGTGTTATTTCACCTAAAACCTGAGAACGCTTTTTAATATTAAATCCGTTACTTTCTAAATAAACATACTCGGCATGATTTTTTGGAACGGCCGGCGTATATACAATTAAAACCTCCTCGGGTTTAAATCCGGAGAGAATGGATTTAAGCAGCTCAACATCTTCATTATAATGGCACTTTATATTTTCCCCTTCTAATTCCTTGGTAAGTACAGTTTGAGTTTTATCATACCCCTGAACATTCTTACCATAATGATTAAAGAAACGGGCCAATGCACTCATGCCTATTCCACCTACACCTAAGAA
>CAYQDP010000092.1:0-9075 GCA_964416235.1 uncultured Flavobacteriaceae bacterium
TGGCCACCTCCGCGGCGTCGCCTGTTCTTTGGCTAAATCCAAAGTGGAGCGGCGCTATTCCTGCCACCTATGTCACAAAACAAAACAAGAAGCAGGAAGAATTTGTTGAGAAAAAGTTACATTACGAAGAACTCAAAGAAATTTTAGGAAAATTTTAGATTCAAATAAACAAACTGATGACCAGTTTGTTATACACTCAACGTTCAAAATACATTTATTGTCGATTACTGAGCTTAATCACATTTTAATTCGTTAAAATATCAAAAAGCCTTGTAATTTTTAGTATCTTTGCACGTTTATTAGAGAAACCAACGTTTTTATTTTTATTAGATGAGACAGCTCAAAATTACCAAATCAATCACCAACCGTGAAAGTGCCTCTTTAGACAAATACCTTCAGGAAATAGGCCGCGAAGAACTCATTACCGCAGAGGAAGAAGTTCATTTGGCAAAAAAAATCAAAGAAGGCGACCAGAGAGCACTTGAAAAGTTGACGAGAGCAAACTTACGTTTCGTTGTTTCCGTAGCAAAACAATACCAAAATCAAGGGTTAAGCCTACCCGACCTTATCAATGAAGGTAATTTAGGTTTAATTAAAGCCGCTAAGCGATTTGACGAAACCCGCGGTTTTAAATTTATTTCTTACGCTGTATGGTGGATTCGTCAGAGTATCCTTCAGGCTTTGGCCGAACAATCACGTATTGTACGTTTACCTTTAAATCAGGTAGGTTCGTTAAACAAAATCAATAAGGCTTACTCTAAATTAGAACAGGAATTTGAACGTGAACCAAGCGCGGAAGAATTAGCTGAGATTTTAGATTTACCAATCGATAAAGTTGCTGATACCATGAAAGTGAGTGGTCGCCATGTAAGTATGGACGCGCCTTTCGCTAACGGGGAAGAAAGCTCTTTATTAGATGTATTAATTAATCATGATTCGCCAAAAGCGGATAACGGTTTAATTAATGAGTCATTATCAAAAGAAATCGACCGTGCATTATCAACCTTAACCGAAAGAGAACGCGATGTGGTGAAGTTGTTTTTCGGAATAGGAATGAACCATGGCTTAACATTGGAAGAAATTGGTGATAAATTTGATTTAACCCGCGAACGCGTACGTCAAATCAAAGAAAAAGCCATCCGTCGTTTACGCCATAGCTCTCGTAGCAAATTGCTACAACAGTACTTAGGTTAGTTTTAGTTTTTATTATTTAAAAGCCCTGAGGTTTAATTACTTCGGGGCTTTTTATTTACCCCTTCCCTCAATTTAACCCTCCCTTAATCATTCCTTAACACCTTACCCAACTTTTGGCATTAGGTTTGCGTATAGTATATAAAAGAACAGATATGAATACAACGCAAGCGATAGTGTTATTGAAAAACGGAACCAAAAAATTCGGTTCTATTATAAATTCTGAATTAAACGGAACCATTTTATTTATTGCCGGAGATGAATCGCTTTTTCTCGATAACGAAAAGGCAAGTCAATTAATACAATACATTCCGGTTGAAGATATCGAGTCTATCGACACTTATTTGAAATAATTCCATACCGGATCGTTCATTAACGGTGCGGCTTTAACAATCACCTCTTCCTTTTTTACAGGATGCATGAATTGCAGCTGATAGGCATGCAAATGTATCGACCCATCTTTATTCGTTCTATCGAAACCATATTTTAAGTCACCTTTAATCGGACAACCAATGGCAGATAATTGCGCGCGGATTTGATGATGTCTGCCAGTCAGGAGTTTTATTTCCAACAAATGATACGTATCACTCGATTTGATGTATTTATAAATTAGCTCCGACTTCAATCCATCTTTCACCGGTTTTTCATGCGCTTTGGATTTATTAAGCTTTTCATTCTTCAATAAATAATGAATCAAATGATCTTCGGTCTTTGCAGGCTTGTTCTTTACCACCGCCCAATACGTTTTTTGTAAATCCTTTTCGCGTATCATTTCATTAAAGCGCGAAAGTCCTTTACTCGTTTTAGCAAAGATGACTAATCCTGATACCGGTCTATCCAAACGATGGATGACGCCCATAAAAACATTTCCGGGTTTGTTATCTCTTTCCTTGATATAGTTCTTCAACTTCTCGCTGAGTGGCATATCACCGGTTTTATCGCCCTGCACAATTTCTCCGGGTAATTTATTTATAATAAGGATGTGATTGTCTTCGTAAACAATCTGCTCTTTATGAATTGTATTTTGCAGTGGGTTCAAGTCAATTAATTTTTTAAAGCCATTTTAATAATATCTTCATAAACTGTTGTCCATCCCTTCCATTCATCAACACTTCCCATTGTATCATTATGTATAATGGTAACTAATTCACCCTGATGTTTCTTTACTTCATCAATAATTGGTTTTACATAATTCATCGCTGTATTTACATCGGCTTTATTAGTAAATTTTAGTGTAGTTTCAACGATGCAAAATGGATGAATGGTGAGATTAGTTTCTTCTTCCGAATCCAAATCATACCAAACATAGGGCATGCAATAGGAGGCTCTGAAACCATTGTAATTACCATAACCCATCGAATAATCATTTGCTATGCCGGCTTGCAATAAAGCCTGATAGGTTTCAGGAAAGGAAATCATTGAAAAATGTTGCCTGCTGTTTTTAATGTCTCTATGCGTAATGTTAGCCAACCTGTTGATTTCAATTTTCAACTGATTCAAATTATTATTGGAACGATACGACGGATGAATACCAATCTTAGCATAATCTGCTAAATGCTTTATCAATACCTGGAAATCCTTATTGTTAGCAGGATGATTTTTATCGTTCACACCATAATCACCCAACAAAAAGAAGTACATCACCTTAATATTATACTTTTTCTGTACTTCCAATAAAAAAGAATACGAATCAAACGGATCAACCATTTTATTCATCACCACTTTAGAACGTTCTAAAATTTCACTGAAACTAAATTTGGAAAGACTTTTCAAAAAACCTCCCAATGATCGCATAATACCTTTGAACTTAAACTTATATGCGTTATCAATATCAACTGTAGATAAAAAACTAAAATGATGCTGCTTGAATTCTATTCCCGGATAATTTTGAGAGATTAAGTTTCTTACTTGCGCAAACCATTCGTTTACCAATGGAAACTGAATAAAATCATATTGAAATGCCAAACTGCTTTTCACATCGAAACGATTGTATTTATCTTGTTTAAAAGGTAAATACTCCTCGTAACGGCTCAACAACCAAAATGCCGCTGATAATATATCAAACGGTATTTGGCCGGAATTTTTAAAAAAAATTCGTTTATATACTTCGTGATTATGAACTTCGATGTGATGATCTTTTACGCCGTACTCAAATAATAAACCGGATGGAATTATTTTAATACTTTCCTTTACAAACTTCTGTGAAGAGTAATTAATCTTTACCGAATTATGCTGTTCAAACAATACCGGATTTTGCGTGATGGAATAATCCAATCCCAAATAATCCTTCATTAAAATATTGAGGATAAATTTTAAACGCGGACTACTCTTTTCAGAATATATGAGTACGGTTGTTTGCACCATATAAAATTAGGAAAAGCACAAAAAAAGGGCACAGGGCCCTTTTTAAATTATAAACACTGTAAAGTGATTAACCTAACAAGGTATCCTGAGTTGCCTTGAGGATTTTACGCGTGTTTTCAATCGTATCACTTTCTGCATAGATTCTAAGAACTGGTTCAGTTCCGCTGGCGCGAATCATCATCCATTGATCGTTCTCAAAATAATACTTCCATCCGTCGATGGTTTCTAGTTTTTCAACCTTATAAGATCCGAAGCTTTTGTATTTATCTTCCTTACACTCTTTAATGATTCTTTGTTTAACCGCTTCATCCAAATGCAAATCGTTACGCTCATACACAAAACGACCGGTTAACTTATATAAGTCGTCGATTAACTGTTCTAATGTTTTACCGCTCTTTGCCATGTATTCCCAAATGGTTAAACCCATCCAAATACCATCGCGCTCAGGAATGTGTCCTTTAATCGCTATACCTCCACTCTCTTCTCCTCCTAATAAAACGTCTTCCGTTACCATATAACCTGCAATGTATTTAAATCCAATTTGCGTAATGGTTAAAGGTAATTTATAGGCTTCCGCTAATTTCTTCACGCGCGGAGTTACAGAGAAGGCACAAATCAATTTTCCGTTATACTTTTTCTCCTCCACTAAATATTTAATCAATAATAAAATGATGTGATGCGAATCCACAAAGTTTCCTTTGCTGTCGTATAATCCAATACGGTCGGCATCACCATCGGTACACAAACCACAATTAATTTTACCGTCCTTCTTTATTAATTCACTAAACTCTAATAAATTTTTATGAATTGGTTCCGGCGCCTGTCCGTGAAACCCCGGATTATTATCATTATGTAAATGCACAATATCCGGAAACAAACGCTTCATAATGCGCTGACCGGCTCCGTACATACTGTCATAAGCCAATTTTAAATTCGAATTCTTAATAGCTTTGATATCGAAATGCTCTTCCACATGTTTTAAATACATATCTTCCAGCGGAGCAATCTCCAATAAGCCTTTAGATTTTGCATCATTTAAATCAACCGCATTGTAATTAATAGTGCATTTATCAGGAATAACATCTTCTATTTCCTGAATTTTTTCCGGAATAAGTGGTCCACCATAATGACCCTTTAGCTTATATCCATTATAAGAAGGCGGGTTATGACTAGCTGTTATGACAACTCCTAATGAAGCTTTTAATCGGAGTGTGCCTAAAGATATCATTGGAGTACTTACAAAATCCTTTGCTAAAAAAACTTTAATGTTTTTGGCAATGCAAACTTTAGCAACAGTTTCAGCAAATAATTCTCCGGCGAAACGGCAATCATGTCCCACAACAATACTTGGCTTATCGAAATTTTTCAATAACCAATTAGCCGTTGCTTCAGTTACTCGCGCTACATTTTCTTCCGTAAAATCTTTTGCGATAATGGCTCTCCAGCCGTCGGTTCCAAACTTAATTTTTGTCATAATGAAAATCAGAAGTCTAAAGATAATAAATAGCCTTTAATTGGAATAATTAAAGCGGGATTAACGCATTATTCCCTTCTTATTCAAGGCTTTCTGATAAGCATCCGCGTTACGCTGATGCTGTTCGTAGGTAGCAGCAAAATCGCTATAGCCGCTAAAATCAGGACGAGCACAGAAAAAAATAAAGTTATGTTTAGTGTAATTTAAAACGGCATCAATAGCCTGAGTATTCACCAAACAAATTGGTCCGGGAGGTAAACCTTTATACTTATAGGTATTATACGGAGAGTCAATTTCTTTATCGGCATTCGTTACACGTTGCACCTCAAAATTCTTATTGGCAAATTTTAATGTTGGATCAGCTTGTAAGAGCATATCCTTTTTAACACGGTTAATATATACACCTGCAATTTTTTGCTGCTCACTGTAAATTCCGCTTTCACTCTGAACTATAGAAGCTATCGTTACAATCTCCGGTAGGGTAAATCCTGTTTTTGCTGCCTTTTCTTTACGTGCTTTTGTAAATACTGAATCAAAGTATTCTTTTATCTCAGCAAATAATTCATCCACCGTAATAGCCCAACTCACTTCGTAAACATTATTTAATAATAGTGCCATCACATTATCGGGATCCATTCCAAATTCCTTTTCCAAACGCGCATCATCATGTAAAAAATCTTCCACTTCATCATAACTTAATTCTAGTTTATTATCCAGGTATTCTGCAAACTCATCCAGATTATGAATCTGAGAATTGAAAGTTAATTTTATTTTTTCCTGACGGTTGTTCTTTAACATGAGAATAATCTGACGATTATTCATGCCATTAGTCACTTTAAATTTGCCTGAATGCACATTTTTATCCAACTCCATTCGTTTAGCCATAAACTCAAATGAAGTATGATTCTCAATGATGTTTTCGTTGTACAAAATCTCCAATAACAATTGATAATCGGCATCCTTGGGAATAAAAATATACTTGTAGTTTTTACCTTCTGTGTTAACATTCGGCTTATACAAATTAATATAAGCCCAGTAGCCACCAAAACCAATTCCCGCTAATACAAGCAGCACGATTAATTTTGAAATTAGCTTTTTACCGAAGGCCATAGGTTTACAAAAATAGAAAGATTATTCTAAGACATGCTTTTTAATTTAGCTAATATTTGTTGGGCCTTCTGATTATCGGGATTGTGTTTTAAAATTCGTTCCACAATCTCAATAGCACCCTTTTTATCTTTGAGATATAATTTCAATCCTGCTACATTAAACAACAGGGGTTCATAATCCAATTCAAGTGCAAGCGCTCTGTTATAATACTCAACGGCCGACTTCACTTCATTTTGTGTCAATTCCAGAAAACCCAAATTAGTAAAGCCTGAAATATTTTTCGGATGCTGCGTAATGATATACTTGAATTGTTCTTTTGCCGCATTAATGTTCTTGGTATTCATATAAGCCGAACCCAATTTGTTTCTGAATTCTAAATTGTAGGGGGCTAAATCGCAGGCCTTCTTAAACCAAGGAACTGATTTATCCATCGCGGCAGTATTATAATACGCCTCCGCAACATGGTAAGCACTCCATGCGTGGATATTATCATATGATTTCTTGTTTAATTTTTCAAGCAGCTCCTTCTCACCTACCTTATTCACATAGCTGATTATTTTATTGAAGTCTTGTTGCGAGAAACGCAATTGCAATAAAGCATGTAAGTTCATTAAAATCTCTTCCTTAGTTCCGTCTTTTAATATAGCTGCAGCTGAATCTAAATATTCTTGTTTAGCTTCAAATTTATCGAACTGATTTATGTAGGCTCTTGCACGCGTTAACGCATCCGGATTTTTTTCGTTGATAGCGAATAAACCAATGAACTCCTTTATTTTTTCTTTTTCCCTTTTAGTTATTGGTTTACGGATGTAATGATCATGAACTGTTACATGCGGAATATCAATAGAGCCTGATGAAGGCATGTGACAATTAATACAGTTTGCTTTTTGTGGTGCTTTAACAACAGTCTTTTCGCTACATTCTAATTTGGATTTTTTATCTGAACCATGACAATTTCTGCAGGCCGAATTAAACAATTCTTTGCCCGTTTCTTTTACACTTACGTGTGGATTGTGGCATGTCACACAGGTTAAAGCACCTTTGTATGGTTTCAAGGATTTACTGTCTTTCGATTTTTCATAGGATTGTATAAAACACTGACTTTGTTTTAATCTATCGGCATGTGAAGCCATGATAAATTCATCATCTGCATTTTTATACTTGGGCAAAAAAACCGTCATAAAATCACTTAATTTCATTCCCGGTTTGAAATCATAAAATGATTTTCCTTCCTTCAAAACAGCATTTCCCTGAAGGTGACAACGCATACACACATCGAATTGCCGATCAATGGAAAGCTTTGATGGATTTACAATACTGTAATCAATATATTTTGAAGTGTCTACTTTACTTCCGCTTTGTCGTTGCGCCACGTGAATACTGCCCGGACCGTGACAACGTTCGCAGTTTATTCCTTCCGGTACCGAGTTAAATTTATTTTCAGAACCTAATTCAAAATCAGGAAACGCGTTATGACAACTCATACACTCCAATCCGATTTTACGAGTAAATCGTGTGTTATGTCCATCTTCAAATCCCGGTGGCAAATCCCATTTCTTTTTCTGTGTGTAAAAAGTCATAGGCATTTGGTTGATGTAACCATTTATGCTTTGTAAATGAGAGTTAGTGTGTTGGCCTGAACCAATAATATAATTTACCTGTTCTGTTCTTTGAAATACAGTATCACCCTTTTCAATTTTAAATTCTCGGAAAAACAGACTGTCATTTTTCCAGAAAGCTATATAATGTAAATCGGTGTATTTATCATAAATAGCAGGGTGACTAAAATCTGCGGCCGACTTCTCCTTTGTTGCACGAGCAAAAGATTGACCCATTCCGGTTTTAATGAAACTGTTGTAAATATCCTGGTGACAAAGCTTGCATGTATTAATACCCACGTAATGAGCGGAATCACTGTGATTCAGATAAGCAAGAGTATCCCTTACTTTCACATGCGCTTGAGAAGTTCCGGACGGTTCTTTGCATTGGTACCCAATGAAAATTACCAGTACAAAAAAAGGAACTATAAATTTAATGAGGCGCATTATTGATTTATCAACTGTAGCAACCACTCGTCGCTGAATTCATTTGCCGCTGAACGATTCCATTGCTTTTTTAAGCCAATCTTTTCGAAGCCCGATTTTTCAAATAACTGCAAACTGGCAGGAGCATTTATCGTTACGTTGGCATAAAGTTGCTTTAACAAAAGTGTATTAAATGCATAATCTCTTAGGAGTGATAAAGCTTCGTATGCAAATCCTTTATTACGAAACTCTTCACTAATTAAAATTCCAATTCCGGCACGCAAATGATAAGGATCAAAATCAAACAAATCGATAGCTCCTACAGCGTTATCGTTTCCATGCTGAGAGATAATTAAACGCAATTGCTTATTGGTGTAAATGTCCTCGTGTGCATTCATTAAGAATTGTTCAAGCACATAACGACTGAAAGGAGTTTGCGTATTACTTACCTGCCAAATTTCGCGATTATTCTCCCATTTGTAAAGAACATCAACATCCGATGGCTCCAAAGCTCTTAAATAAATATTTTCTCCTTTAATAAACATTAGTCTTTAATTTAAATTTCGCGTTCTTCCGTTATTCGCTTATTTAATTGCTCTGCCGTATAAATTGGGAAAGTGAATATTCTTTCCGGAACTTCGTTAATTACATTAACGGCTTTACAATCTACAATGTAATCATTATCATTAAGATCTTCCAGAAAATCAAACAGCAATCGTTCTTTGTTTTGCTTAATAGCATAAAACTCTTCAAAAAATTGCTTAATCGGACTCAAACAAGTTGCTTTATTAGCTTTCACCGAAGTATACTGCTGCATTTGCTCCTGAAAAACCTGCAACTGATAATCTTCACTAAAGACAGGATGTTTAATGATTTTAAAAAACACAGCTTCAACCGAGCGTTGCTTAATTG
>CAYQDP010000093.1:0-9059 GCA_964416235.1 uncultured Flavobacteriaceae bacterium
GCTTTAAACATGGCGGGTTGGGTTGCAATCATCACGACACTCATGGCCGCTCCGGCAGACAAACCGGTAATAAAAACAGAATCTTTGCTGATAGAAAATTTTTTCTGCATGTATTCTACCATTTGCTTTATGCTCTCGCATTCTCCGTTTCCTCGCTCAATTTCGTTTTTCTTAAACCAATTAAAGCAGTGTGAGGGGTTATTGGGAAAATGCTGTTGAGGATATGCCACACAAA
This sequence comes from uncultured Flavobacteriaceae bacterium, assembly GCA_964416235.1. GTDB lineage: Bacteria > Bacteroidota > Bacteroidia > B-17B0 > Aurantibacillaceae > JAHEYG01. Next base: position 236 of record CAYQDP010000093.1, read on the forward strand.
AACCATAATCATCCGCTAATTTATTCCAACCGGTTAATTCAGCTACCGCGTTAGCTCCTTGAGAGCAGCCGTGCAACACCACTACCAAAGGCGCATTGGCACGTACAGATTTGGGGATGTAATAAAACAAGCTGAGATTTCCGGGATTAGTGCCGAAATCCATTACTTCCGAAGATAACGGTTGAGATACAGCGGCTTTTACCAGAAAAGCAAATATTAATATATAAAATATTTTCATACTCAATAAAAAACCCCGTTCTAAAAATTAATTTGGAACGGGGTCGTTGTTTGTTTGTTCATGTTAGTTGCTTATCCCGAAGAACTCGTTATAAGAAACTTCCTTACTGTTAAGCTTGCATTTTTCCTTAATTAAATCAAGTACTTTTTTGGCATAAAGATTTTCGTAAATCTTTTGTGCTTCTTTTTCGCGGCTCAACAAATCCTTTGCAATTTTATTTACATCTTCTTCCTGTGGAGTTTGTCCGTAACGCGCATACTCACCTTTAATAAAAGCTTTTGCTTCTTCCGTTGCTTCCTCTGCACTCACAGCGATGTTATTATCCTTAATGATTTTGTTTTCGATCAAACGCCATTTCATCGCATTAGCATACTCCGGATATTCTTTTTCTAATTGCTCTGCCGACAATGGCTTTTCATTTACTGCCACCAACCAACGCTTCAAAAACTCATCAGGTAATGGTAAATTCAATTTTGTTACTAAAGTTTTTTCGATTTCCTTACGTAAATCTCGGTCGCTATCCTGATTAAACATCAAGCCAAGTTCTTCTTTAATTTTATTTCTGAACTCTTCTTCCGAATTAATTTTTCCAGCACCGTAAAGTTTGTCGAATAATTCCTGATTTAATTCTGCGTCCTCTAAACGGGCAATGTTTTTTACAGTTAACTGAATGTTTCCGTTAAATGCTTCAGCTGCTTCTTTATCAATTCCTAATGAAATAGATTTATCTAAAGCTGTTTCATAAAGCTCATTAACATTTACAGTTAATTTATCTTCCTTCTTTAAACCAATTAATTTAGGTTTAATGCTTTCATTCTTTAAGCGATCGATACCAATACTTGTTGATTTGAAAATTCCGCCGGGAACAATGTTTCCTTCTGCATCCAATTCAACAATATCAACAAACAACACATCCTTTTCGCCTGCCACTTCAGGATTAACTGATTTGCCATAGTTACGACGAACATCCTTTAAATATTTCTCCACTAACTCTTCGTCAATTTTCACCTTTTTGTAAGTGAAAGAATGCGAGTCATCCACTTTGATATCAAACTTAGGAGCTAAACCTAACTCGTAAGTAAATGTAAAATCTTTTTGATTGTTCCAGTCAACAGGTTGTTGTTCTTTAGGCATAGGATTACCAAGAATTTCAATGCTGTTATCATTAATATAATTGTGTAAACTATCGTTTAAGATTTTGTTTAACTCTTCAACTAAAATAGAAGTGCCGTACTGTTTTTTAATTAAACCAACCGGTACTTTTCCGGGGCGGAAACCCGGCATCGCCGCATTACGTTGCACTTTTTTAATAGCTTCAGTAACTTTTCCTTCATAATCGGCAGGGCCTAAATTGATAACGATTTCGGCATTTAAACTGTCGATGTCTTTCTTCGAAATATTCATGGGCATAAAACTTGTATTAATAATAAGGGCTGCAAAAATAAGAATTTTTTAATAGCAATTACCCTGAGAAACAGGTTTTTCCGCAATAATAGCAGAACTAGAAGTTAAAATGTGGTATTTTAATCATCGGTAGGCTCAGGCGCGCGCTTAAGAGCTGCCTTCTTTGCCTTTAATTTGTTTGGCCAAATAACGTTAATTAGCTCATTATGAATGGTTATCATAGTGGAGCTAATGCCATTAATAACGATAACTTCCTTTGGAGAGCTCGCTTTGTAGGTTTTCTTCACCTCAACATATTGCCCTTCTACGTTTTCTGTATAAAAGTGTATTACTTTTCCGCCCATTACCTCAGCCTTACCGGTATAACAATCTGCCTTTGCTCCCTGACGGAAAGAAATAATAACATCTGTATAAGATCCGTCTTTTACATCTTCTGCGCCACGCTCTTCAAACTTAACCGACCATTTATTGTAACAATTTAAATCGGTGATATCGGGTTTTGACTGTGCTAAGGAAGTTGAAGCCGTAATAATTGCCAATGCACTTGATAAAAATATCTTTTTCATATACAGAATTTAAGTTTTAAAAATAAAACTTAGGAACCACATTAGCAAGTCCAATTTGGGCACATTTCCTTAAATACTACAAATCATAGCAACACCTTGCTTTCTTGTGTGGTTTCTTTGCGCCTGAAAAGAAAATTTATGTTGGTAAAAACATTCGGGTATGCGGTTCACGGAATTACCGCTACCAAGGTTATCGTAGAGGTAAACATTCAGAAAGGCGTTAATTTTTTTATTGTGGGTTTACCCGACAGCGCCATCAAGGAAAGTCAGCAACGTATACACGCGGCTTTAAAAAACAACGGACTAAACATGCCTGTAAAACACATCACCATTAATATGGCTCCGGCGGATGTTAGAAAAGAAGGTTCGGCTTACGATTTAACCATTGCAATGGGGATTTTGGCAGCGTCGGAACAATTGAAAAAAGATTTTTTGGAAGACTATGCCATCATGGGCGAATTAGCTTTAGATGGAGAAATCAGACCCATCAAAGGTTGTTTGCCGATTGCTATTAAAGCCAAGCAAGATGGTTTTAAAGGAATCATATTGCCTTCACAAAATGCCGAAGAAGCTGCAGTGGTAGAGGGATTGGAAGTATACAGCGCTGATAATTTAAAACAAGTGATTGAGTTTTTGAATGAAGGCGTGGGATTAGAGCGGGTTCAGGTTAATGTAAGAGAAACTTTTTTAAATCGATTAAATGATCTTTCATTCGACTTTGCAGACGTAAAGGGCCAAGAAAATATTAAACGCGCATTAGAAATTGCAGCTGCGGGTGGACATAACGTAGTTTTGATTGGTCCACCGGGCGCCGGGAAAACAATGTTAAGTAAGAGAATGCCTTCAATTTTACCACCACTTTCATTGGAGGAGGCTTTAGAAACCACAAAAATTCATAGTGTAGCCGGAAAAACAGTAAAACAATCGGGCTTAATTACACAACGCCCGTTTAGAAGTCCGCATCATACGATAAGTGACGTTGCGCTTGTAGGCGGAGGCAATCATCCGCAACCCGGCGAAATTTCATTGGCACACAACGGTGTTTTGTTCTTAGACGAATTGCCTGAATTCAAAAGAACGGTTTTGGAGGTAATGCGACAACCGTTAGAAGACCGTGTTGTCACAATCAGCAGAGCCAAATTCAGCGTTGAATATCCTGCAAGTTTTATGTTAGTAGCCAGCATGAATCCTTGTCCCTGCGGGTATTATAACCATCCTGAAAAAGAATGCGTATGCGCACCGGGCGTAGTACAAAAATATCTCACCAAGATTTCAGGGCCACTTCTCGACCGAATTGATTTACACGTGGAAGTAACTCCTGTTCCGTTTAGTGAGTTAAGTAAACAGCAAAGCTCTGAACCAAGTAAGCACATTCGTGAGCGTGTTATTAAAGCGCGGGAAAAGCAAACCGAACGTTTTGCGGGTCTGCCGGGTATATACAGTAACGCCCAAATGCATACTAAAGAATTAAAAACATTTTGCGGTTTAAGCGATGCCGGCAATGTACTTTTAAAGAATGCTATGGAAAAGTTGGGACTTTCCGCAAGAGCTTATGATAGAATTTTAAAAGTAGGGCGTACCATTGCAGATTTAGATGAAGCAGAAAACATAGAGCCCGCACATATTGCAGAAGCTATTCAATATAGAAGTTTAGACAGAGATGGCTGGGCAGGATAATTAAATTTTACTTTTAAAAACAATTTAGATAACAAGACTTAGAGGGATTAGCCCCCATTTATGAGTAAAAAAATTGTTTTTAGTTTTCTAACTGTCTAAAACATTATATTTGTCTATTATCTTTTTGTAGGCTTGTGTTAAGATTCAGATTAATATTTTTTCTCTTATTTCCCATTATAGGTTTTAGCCAAAACTTTAACAAAGACAGTTTTGTTATTGAATTTAATAAAGCTGATCTGAAACAAAAAGTTCACATGGCTTTTAAATTAAAAGCTGAGGACCTTGCTGCCGTTTATCCATTAATTAAGGATAGTTTAGTGCAATTAAAACAAAAAGTTTATTATAACACCAACAGCAACGAAGCTAAGTTTTACTTCGACATTATTGATGCTCGCATTGAAGCAAACAAAATGGAGCACCATAAAGCCATTTTTGTTTTAGAGAATAGTTTGCGCTTTCATGCACAAGGATTACAGGATAGTTTAACGGTACTTAATATTTTATCTCCTGCCTATATAAAATTGCGCAACTACAACAAAGCTTTTGAGATTCAAGAAATATTTGAACGTATTAAACACCGTTTTCCTGAAGATTTTAAAAAGAACTATTCGCCCAAGAAAAGCTATATCTACATGCAACTGGGGATGCCGGCCGAATCAACACGAGAATTAAGAAAAGAGTTTAATGAAAAGCCGGCCGATTCAAAAAAAGACACAACCGTACTTGGTAATTTTTATAACGACATGGGCGTGCACTTTAATCGAGCCAATAAATTAGATAGTGCCATGTACTATTTTAAAAAGGCGAAGGTTTTGATTGATGCAAAAATGCGTGATGATAAAAACCGTACTTTTTTTGATTTCTTCAGCGGATTAATTGAAGGCAACATGGCTTCTATCCTGGCAAAGCAACATAATTACGCCGACGCAATTCCTCCTCTTAAAAAAGACATTTACTATAGTTTAAAGCAGGGCAACCTCTTAAGTGCTGCCAATAGTTATAATTTAATTGCAGAGTGCTTTTTAGAAATTAAAAAATTTGATGTTGCGAGAAAATATATTGACAGTTGCAAACCACTCATTGCAAAAATTGAAGAGTTAAATCCAACTCTTAGCAACATTTTAGTGGAAGCTAAATATTACAAATACACAGGCAACCTCGCTAAAGCTTCAGAGAACTATGACCGATACATTCGATTTAAAGATTCAATTCAAAAGGTAGATAATGAAAGTAAACTAATTAATCAGCAAATATCCTTCGACTTACATCAGAAAGAAAATTTATTGATTCAAAAAGAAAAAATTATTCAGCAGAATAATCTGTTATATGAGCATGAAAAAACAAGGAAATCATACTTGTTGTTAAGTGTTGTTGTACTTGCATTTATCATCACTTTTCTAATCATCAATAACCAAATGAACAAGCGCCGACAAGGTGAATTGTTTATTAAAAACAAACACATTATTCAGCAAAAGACGGCTATTGAAAATGCGCTAAAAGAAAAAGAATTTTTAATCAAAGAAATTCATCACCGCGTCAAAAACAATCTTCAAATTATTTCCAGCATGCTAAGCCTGCAGTCTGACGTGATTGAAAGCAAGGCAGCAAAAGAAGTTTTACAAGAGAGCCGATTGCGCATTAATTCAATGTCATTAATCCATCAAATGCTTTACAACAAAAGCAACATGACCGACATCAGCATTTCTGAATACTTAAAAGCCTTGCTTTCACAAATTGAAAAATCGTATACACTAAACAATTGCAAAATTACAACTCAGCTCAATTGTGATAATGTTTCTATTGATTTGGATACGGCAATTCCTTTGGGTTTAATAGTAAACGAATTGGTAACCAATTCTCTTAAACACGCTTTTAAAAATTCAAGTGAGGGAACCATTACTGTTGAGTTCAAAAAATCAGAGTCTAACTTTACACTAATAGTACAAGATAACGGTTCGGGTTTTGATGTGAAAAATCACAATTCCGGAAGTCTTGGAATGGAATTGATTCACTTGCTAGTTGAACAATTAAACGGAGCCATTACGTTTACAAACAACAATGGTACTCGCGCCGAAATTACTTTAAAAGCTTAATTAGTTTACTCGATTCTCTTCAATCCGATGAAGCTAGGTGTTTTAAACACCATAGGGAATTTTTCTACTTTTACCGAACTACTATCTAACCCAAAAGCTTTAGCTTCAGTTAAACTGTAATGCTTCATAAAGTAATACATGTTTAAAATTAGCTTTTCGAAAAACGGTAACTCATTATCGAAAGACAAATACTTTTCAATCACTACGAATTTAAAATCGCCACTGATGTTGTTCTTTTGTAATGAGTCGTAACGACTTGTAATATCTACTTCTTTGTTTCTAACTAAATCCTCCACCACTTTTCTAAACATTAAATTAATACGGGGCGCCACACGAAAACCTAATTTAAAATCAACGCGAATAATATCATCCGATGCGATATGATTTACCCTATACTCCATTCGGTAAGGCTCATCGACCACATCCACATGCACAAACCAATAAATATCCGCGCGTTTTGGTCGACGTTGCAAAATGGAATGAATAATCTTTTGTTCTATTTCAGCAGGGTTGTTTACAGAAGTAAGATACACTAAATGCGTGGCATATTTTGGAATGGATTCATCACGACTTAAATCGATTATGAATTGTTGGTACTCGCTAAGTTTAACTGTATCTGTATAACGATGTCCGATTTTTTTAGCGGTATACCAAACCCCCATAATCGCCGCCAGCGTTGAGGCAATTAACAAGGTAATCCAACCGCCATGCGTAAACTTATTAAGGTTAGCGTATAAAAACCCAAGCTCTATAACAACATAAAGAGTAATGATAAACACAATGAAAAAAACATTATACCGCTTTAAGTGCATGTAAAAATTCAGAAGCGTTGTGGTCATTAACATACAAAGCACAATTGCTAAACCATAAGCAGCTTCCATGTTTGATGATTCGCGGAAATACAGAACAATTCCAATACATCCGGCCAACAATAACCAATTTAAAGAGGGAATGTATAATTGGCCTTTTAAATCGGAAGGATATTTCACAGTAACCTTTGGCCATAAATTCAAACGCATTGCCTCGTTGATAAGAGTAAACGAACCGCTTATTAATGCTTGAGAGGCGATTACTGCCGCACTTGTTGCTATGATTACACCAAAAATTAAGAAACCTTCAGGCATTATTAAGAAAAACGGATTGGCGCCGGCACCAAAATCTGCGAGTGTTTGCCCCTCGTGCGCAATTAACCAAGCCCCTTGTCCGAAATAATTTAAAACTAACATGGTTTTTACAAAAATCCATGATACACGAATGTTTTGTTTTCCGCAATGACCTAAGTCGGAATAAAGTGCTTCAGCCCCCGTTGTACACAGAAACACAGCGCCTAAAATGAGTATCCCTTCATGATGTTCCGAAAGTAACTTATACGTATAATATGGATTCAGCGCTTCTAAAACCGAAAAGTTGGTTACCATTTGGGAGACTCCTAAAATTCCCAACATTAAAAACCACAGAAACATAACAGGCCCAAAAAAACGACCTACCCATTTTGTGCCAATTTGTTGGATTAAGAACAACATTACCAAAATGGCAATTACAATTGGAACGGTGTTGATGTTTTGGAATTGCTCCATCATTCTCAAACCTTCAACCGCCGAAGCAACAGAAATAGGAGGAGTAATAATTCCATCTGCTAACAATGCACTACCACCAATAATAGCTGCTACTAAAAGCCACTTGTGCTTCATTCGCTTCACTAAAGTGTAAAGCGAAAAGATTCCACCCTCACCCTTGTTATCAGCTCTTAATGTTAAAATAACATACTTAATTGTAGTTTGTAAAGTAAGCGTCCAAAAAATGGCTGAAATTCCGCCTTTAACAAGTTCAGCACTGATTGGCTCTGCACCAACAATTGCTTTTAATACGTAAAGCGGCGAAGTTCCAATATCGCCATAAATAATTCCCAGGGTAACAATTAAGCCGCCAAGAGTAATTTTGTTTAATTGATGGTCGTGATGACCGTTGCCGTTGCTTCCCATAGAGGGATTAGATTTAAAAACGGGTCAAATTTATAACAATTTAACCTTCATTAACTCCCAATTAGACAAATTATTTGAAACTACACTTGTTAACAGCCTAAATATTGACCAAAAGCCCTTTTTAACACATGAACCTTTATTGCTATTGTAAGTTTATAATTGTAACTTAGTAATGCTTTTTTTGAGAATAGTTTTTTGATGCTGAGGAGGCTGGCATATCTTTTTTTAATTGTTTTTGGAATTAATTTTTCCTTAAATGCCACGCACAATCGCGCCGGCGAAATAACATACAGATGGTTGTTTGGCTATACCTACGAAATTACACTTGTTACTTATACCGATGACGGACCAAGCATTGCCGATCGTTGCAAACTTACTTTACACTTTGGTGACGGTGATAGCATTCAGGCTATTCGTATTAATGGAGCAATAGACCCAAGTAATGATTGTCCGGGTTCCAAATTAGGTGAAATCATTTCTCCGGGCTTCAAGAAAAACATATATAAAGCCACGCATACATATAACGGTCCGGGTACTTTCACAATTTCCATGTTTGATAGAAATCGTAACAGCGGTGTAATTAATGTGCCCAACTCTGTTCACCAACCTTTTTATCTTGAAACAGTTTTAGTGATTAGTAATTTTATGGGGGCGAACAATTCTCCAGTATTAACGCTCGCTCCTTTGGATAAGGCTTGTCTCAACAAATGTTACTTACACAATCCCGGTGCTTATGATCCTGATGGCGATAGTTTATCTTACGAATTAGTAACTTGTAAAGGTGAAGATCCTTTCACTTCCCAAATTGGCGTTACTATTCCAGGTTATACTTTTCCTGATCCCGGTGCCGGAGGTATATTCAAC
>CAYQDP010000094.1:0-9038 GCA_964416235.1 uncultured Flavobacteriaceae bacterium
AGTTTACGACTTTGATTTCAGTGAAACAGGTAAATTTGTGACGGTCTTCCAGGTTGTTCCTGACCCTGAGCCTTTTTATGTTTTTTCTAAAAAATTCAAGGTCAATGACGTAATTTCTGTTAAAACTAAAATGTATGATGAAAAGCCCCGAGTGTAAACCTCGGGGCTTTTTTGTTTGTATTCACCCCCTTTTTCAACTCACCCCCGGACTCACTTTGTTCGTCCACCCCCTCTCTACTTGGGTAGAGAGGGGGAAATTCAGTCGTGGTACTATGATGCTTATCTAGCAACGGACAGCCTCTCCCCCTGCGAAGAGCCTGTCCCGAACTTGATTCGGGAGGGAGTCCGCGAGCTTTTCGCCTCGCGGGAGGGGATTATATACATAATATTAAAGATGTCTCGCTTGCCCCCTCGACAAGCTCGGGGACCAACCTCGATAAGCTCGGGGATCAACCTCGATAAGCTCGGGGACCAACCTCGACATGACTTTGAATCCATTTGTCATTCCGACGATAGGAGGAATCTATAAAAGAAAAAGATGTCTCGCTAGGCCCTCGACAAGCTCGGGGACCGCGCAGCGGGAGGGGGTTAAAAACCATGAAAAATTAGTTCTCTAAACTTTTTTAGCCATGGAATTTTTTTATTTTTACTCTCTTTTTAAAAAATTGAATTTACGAAAGAAAATATTCAGCTTTTTAAATTCACTGCTGCTTTGCTTCGTTCTCTTTCTGTTCTCTTCCATCACCAAAGCACAAGTGTATCCTGTGCAGGTTAGCACACAACTCATCCCGCCCTACAGCGGCTACCTTCCCGATTACGCCGACCCTTCCTCCGAAAAATTAAAAATCATTTTACAGTTCAATGATTTCTTAACGCCACAATACAACATCAAATTAAAACTGGAAATAAAAGGTAACGGTTTCACCATCGTCACCAAACAACTTTTTAATCCGCCACCCATTGTCTTGCAACCGGGCATTCCCACCATCATCAGTGGTGTTGATCTGGCGCCTTATCTTAATTCTTCTAACCTCGATTTCATTGGCATTAATCAAGCGCAATATGAAAACAGAATGGCGCTCCCCGAAGGATTTTATTCCATTTGTGTTACTGCTTATGATTATTATAATCCGGGAAAAATTCAAGTGAGTAATCAAAGCTGCAGCAATGCCTGGTTCACGCTTAGCAATCCACCTTTTTTAAATCTTCCGCTCTGCTCAAAAAACATTACGCCGCAAGTTCCGCAAAACATCGTGTTTCAATGGACACCCGTAAACATCGGTTCTCCTAACAGTGCCACGAGCACAGAGTACGATTTTGAATTATGGGAAGTGCGTCCCGACTCTTCTGTTAATCCCAATCAAATTGTTTTAAGCACAGCGCCGATTTATAGTACAACTACCAACCTCACTTTAGTTAATTATGGTATTGCCGAACCACCGCTTAATTTATACATGAAATATGTATGGCGTGTACGCGCGCGCGATTTAAGCGGAAGAGATTGGTTTAAGAATAATGGTTACAGTCAGATTTGCACGTTTGTATACGGAAATTTAAGTTCTGTATTGGGGAATGCGCTCAACTTAACACTCAACGCGAATGGCATTACACATCGCATGGGACATTGTACCTGGAATACGCAAAGCATTTACACCAATTATAAATTACAAGTCAGAAAACAAGGCACACAAAATTGGTTTGATTATAACACCTCCGGCAATTTTGAGAAAGTAAATAATCTGGAGCCTAACACCGATTATGAAGCACGCGTGCGCGGAGAAGGCAGCGCCTTAACCGGTGACTGGAGTAATGTCGCTAGCTTCCGAACACTGAGCGAGCCGGTGTATGGTTGCGGCGATCAAACTTTCACACCCGATGCTTTTCAGGCGCAAGCATTACCGATTAGCAAAGCAGTTCCCGGTTTAATCATACAAAGCGGACAATTTGAAGTGAAGGCGTCTCAAATTACACCTAACGGTCCGCAGGGCTGGTACAGTGGCAAAGGGACAGCCGAAGTGTACGGATTTCCAATAGCTGTCAAATTCAATAATATTTATATTGATGATAACAACCGCCATCAGCAAGGTATCATTGAAGCTTTAACGGAGGGCATCACCGCCTGGACGCAGCAATGGGATATAGAATTTGCAGAAAATAACGCGTCTTATATTCCCGGTAAAATCGACAGCATATGGGTAAGTGGTAATCAGATTTGTGTAAAGATACAAGGTGATGATTCTTGTTTTACCATGCCGCCCAACCAAAACATCGTGGTGGTGCGTGACGGAGAAGGCAATCAATATAACGTACAGACCACACCTCCACCGCCAAAAATTACCGGTCCGTTTAATTATATCACGTATGGAAACGATAACATCGATGCCAAAGACAGTTGCATTGTGCACTTCGAGCAGAGCAACAATCAGCAATTCGGTTTCGATAAAAAACAATACGCGGCCTGGCTCAATAATTACGAAACCATCAAATTAAATAATGGAAAAACGTATTATGTTCCTTATAAGAGTGTTGGCGAAAATGCCAGTGATAAAGTAAAGGCGGAGATAAAAATAATTCCCTTTGACGCGAATAAATTAAGTTTCAAAACCCGCGGCGGACAAGTTTGTGCGCATACCCCGGCGGGAGCGAACAGCTATGAAGTAACCGTGCCGGCCGATGCAGGATGCGTGTATGCTTATTATGATACTAAAAAAATCGGGAAGCTAAATATCGTCACCTTAAAACAACAAAATCGAAAACTAGTATTAGTTCCGGTTAATAACGCCGCTTTAAGTGTAAGCAATGTACAAAGTGAGCTGAATAAATTATTTGGGCAAGCCAATGTGAATTGGTCGGTAACCACTAAGAGTAGTTTCAATTTTAATTTAGGAAATGACGGATTAGAAGCAGCCGATGCGAATTTATTAAGTAAGTATAGTGCAGAGATGCGTGCTTTACGCGATGCCTACAGAACTTATGACAGCTTGTATGATAAGGAAGCTTATTATTTATTTATTGTTAGTGCTTTTAGCGATCCTGCAGTAAAAGGTTACATGGTTCGCGGACGAGGATTAGGATTTGTAGCCGCGAATTCTTCCATTAAACACCTTGCGCATGAATTAGCACACGGCGCTTTTGGATTAGAGCACAGCTTCCCTGCCATTGCCAAAAACACCAGCAACAATTTAATGGATTACAAAGAGCAAGGGGTGGAATTGAGTGCCATACAGTGGGAGGAGATTTTAAATAATAAACTTGTTATTAGTTGGTTTGACACTGAGGAGGACGGTAGTTCTATTTCCATAAATAGCAACTGCTTCTTTGATGTGAGCGATAAATATCTTTACGCGCCAAACGGAAAACTTTTTAAAGCACCTTCAAATTCAAAAGTTGCTCATGTACTTTCCTCATTCTTAGTTAATGGGTTTGTTTATGGATTAGAAGTAAATAGTAAAGTTTATTGGGCCGATGTACCTGTACTCAACGGTTTAAATACTGATGGAAGTTTTAACGGATTTATTTCGGTAGAAAAAGATGTATTGGCATTAAACTACTTGAACGAAGTGCCTCAAGGAGAATACGGCCATTTTCTCAGACATACAAAATCATCATTCGCTCTCTATAAATTACTAAATGCCTCTCAAATTCCCGGCAGCACCCAAAACACACACGATATTAATGCTGGCTTTGATATTGACAACTTGATTCTTAATGCTACGGCTAGCCATTCTTGCAATACAACAAATCCGCTTACCAATACACAACAACAGTTGCTTGATAAATACAAAAACTTTTCAGTTCAACATGAAACTTACATATACGAACAAGGCAATCTCCTGACTTTATTACCATCCGGTAAAAAATACATTAAGCATTTTTCGTCGCAACACTTTTCTGAATTAAAAACAAAACTAAAACAAGGTAAACTCAACAATAATGAAGCGGTAATTTTAGAAAAAACTTTAAGTGGTTACAACATTTCTATTAATTATGGATCAAATATTAAAGCGAAAGCCGGTTATGATCCTTCGGGTGACGCGATTGACAAAAGTGAGTTAGCTTTTGAAAAGGTAATGAATCGCTATCTGAAAAATGTAAATGATTTAAGTGCAATTGATAATCAGGAAGCAAGTCAGAATTTTGAAGATGGAAAATCTATTTCAGTTAAAAGTTCCAGTTTTTGGGATAAGATCAAAAATGGTATTAAAGCAACTAGAGAGTTTATAGAGTCTGCTGAGATTAGTCAAAAGTATTGGAATAGTACGAATGCTGAATATCCAAATAATTGGGTAAACACCCCACCAATGCTATCAGGGATTGGCAATGGTGTGATTAACGAAATAAAAGAAATTCCTCAGTTAGTTTTACTTGGGGCAGAGATAGCAACAGACAAAACAGCCAGAACTAAATTATGGGAAAGTTTAAAAGGTTTAAATCTTACAAAAATTAAAAATGCAGCACTTAATTCACTTAGTAACTGGGCTGATACTTATGCACAAGGAGGAGACATTGCATGGCATCAAGGAGGCAAAGACGCTGTGCTTGTATTTTCAGCAATAACCGCAACAGGATTTCTAAAAAACGCTGATGATGTTTTGGAGGAGAATGTTGAGAGTGTTAGTAAGAAGGTGTCAATAAATGGAAGTCTTCCTTTTGAGTCAGCACGAGAATTCGTAAGAAATAAATACGGTCAAAATACTTTAAACCAACTAGCTGCTAAGTTTGGATCCGCCAATGAAGGAGTTGCTGCCGTAATAATACAAAAATGGGATAATGATGGTCTTAACATATTAAATAAAACGACAGTTAATACAATAGATGATGTTGCAAAAGAACTCGTGACTAATAAAACAATGTATCGCTATGTTAATGAGACTTCGTTTAATTTCAATAAGCTAAAAACACAAGGTCTAATTGAAGCTTCACCAACACAATTTCCAGGTTACGCAACTTTAGATAAAATTGAAGATGCAGCGCTTGCTAAGTCGATCTTACAATTACCAAAAGAACCAACATGGGTTGCTGAATTTTCAAGTAGTCAAATTATTAACGATGTAAGATTCCCTACAGCTAAATTTAACAACTCGAATTATTATGAAGTATTAACTAGAAGTTATCCTGAATGGGGAATAGGTGGTGGAAGTCAATTTATCACGAACTCACAAATTAAAATAACTCGATTAAAGAATTTAAAAACAGGAGAGGTTATCAATTTTCCTAATTAATATTTAGATCCGAATGATTTGACGGTAAATCTAAAATTGTAAATCCCAAGCCATTCGCGTTTAATTTTACAATCCCCTTACTTTCAAGAAACAATAAAAAATCAAACAAGTATTCCTTTTGATTTGGATTAGTAACAAAATCATCCAACGTCCACTCATTCCCGAAATTTCTGTAATAAAATTCTAATTTATCTAAGAATTTTTGCTTTACTTCCTTTTTTGACATTAATTTGAATTTTAAAATTTGTATTCCACTTAATGTGATAATGCAAAAGTAGAACTTTTTATTAATTCATTATTATCAATCCCCACCTCTCTGTCACCCAGCCTGCTTCGCAACGGCTGGTAAATGCGGACATCTCCCCTTATAAAGGGGAGAACTAATAGCACGTGTTTTAATTGGCTGTATTTTACAACCTAGCATTAGTATTCCAAACTCTTCGCCTAAATTAATCTCTTAGATAAGTTCATCCTACTCCCCCTTGCTAAGAGCCTGTCCCGAACTTGATTCGGGAGGGAGTGCCCGAAGGGCGTGGGGGTCCTGACACATTACACAGCTCATGCCGGGAGGGGGTACACCCCCCTTATCAGAAAAACCGTATCCACTTTTTTCACTTTCTGTTTTTACTACAATTTATAGCAATCAATCTTTCATCTATCACTTTAATTTTGTCCGCATGTCTACTCAACTCTATAACAAAAAAGAAATAGAAGGCTTTCGGAAAAATTTACGGAACAAATCTACTCCCGCTGAATCGGTTTTGTGGCGCTCTCTTAAAAACAGACAACTGGAAGGAAAAAAATTCAGACGACAATACAGCGTTGGAAATTACATTCTGGATTTTTATTGCTTAGAAGAAAAATTAGCCATTGAACTCGACGGCGCACATCACTTTACGGAAGAAGGAATTAAACACGACCAAATTCGTGAGGAATACTTAAAGAGTATAGGTATTCGCATAATTAGATTTGAAAATTCCGCTGTTTTTAAATTCCATGAATCCGTATTAAATGAAATCAAAAATAATTTCAGAATAAATAAAAAATAATATTTTTACACCTCATTTAAGTTTAAGTTTAATTTATTAAAAAACAACTATATGAAACAATTATTAACATCCTGCTTTGTATTAAGTTTTATTTCACTCAGTTCACAAAATATTAAAACAAAAATGTGGACCATGCAATACGAATATCTTCCAACAGTACTGCCTGATTCCAAATACAACACCTATAAAATATTTCCCGAATCGCATGCAACCGATGGTGTTCCGTTAGACGGAAAATACATGTATGTTGCCGAACAATATATAGGTGGATTAAAAAACATAACAAAACCTGAAGTTAAAGGCGGAATATTAATCGGCGGAATGGTAGTTGGTGGTAAAGAAGTAAAAACTACTCCAGGAGAGGAAACCCAAGATCTAACTATTAATGTATCTTTTGGTAATATTGAAATTGTAGACAAAGTAGATTACAATTCTGCAACTACAAATCCACAGACTAATGCCACGGAAAATTTATTCGCTTCTAAAATCAGATTCAAATTTGAATATTCAATTAAAGTAACCGACCAAAAACAAAACAAAGTCATATTCGACACTATAATCAATGAACCAAAATTAACTGTATATCCTCAAGATTTTAAATATAATGCATATGGCGATAAAGCCGGCGCACGCGGATTTGCCAGCAAACCGGAATTAGATTTAGACTATAATCAAAACTCAAAAAACCTTTATGCTTTAGCCAAAAAAACTTTGGTTAAGAATTGCATGGATCAAATGGCAATGATTGTCACATCAAGATATGGTTATAAGTCGGCACCACTATCCATACATTACTATTGGGTGAAATCGAAAAATAAAATTTTTGATGCGTGCGACACAACCGTTGATCTTATGCGTGCTATAGTTGACACCATGGAGACAAATATAAAATACAATCGCCATCTTAATTGGCATTGTGCCAGTGCCAAATCCAATGCACTTAAACTTATTCGTATTTGGGAAGCAATGCTTAATGACAGTAAATATCACACTGAATTTAAAGACGAAAAAGATTTAAATGAATTTAAAGCCAAAATGAGAAGGAATTTGGTTCTGGCTTATTTATTTAATGATGATTTTGAAAAAGCCATGAATTACTACAGCATCATCGAGAAAGAAACTAAGTATTTTACCGGAAATAATTACGCTACGGATGAACCAATGAAAATTTTAAAAAAATTAGTTGAAAGAGAAGCCTTGAATTACAATAAACACAAAGTCTTTTTTGGTTTTCAATAAACTCAAAGAATAAAAGTAATTCTTTTGAGTAAATTAGGGTTACACCTTTTTCACATACCCCTCTGTCACCCCTCTGTCACTGCGTGACATCTCCCCTTAGTAAGGGGAGAAATAGCTGCACGTTTTTTAATTGGCTGTATTTTACAACCTAGCATTAGTATTCCAAACTCTTCGCCTAAATTAATCTCTTAGATAAGTTCATCCTTCTCCCCCTTGATAAGGGGGAGTGCCTGAAGGGCGTGGGGGTCCTGACACATTAAACAGCTCAAATCGGGAGGGAGTCCGCGAGCTTTTCGCCTCGCGTGAGGGGGTTCAAAAAAAATCCCCGCCACTTTCGTAACAGGGATTATAATTTTAAATCTATAATTCTTTAATTACTCTTGCCTACTAACCAAACATCAAACATTAAACATCAATCCACCTTCACTAATTTATGTTGTGTAATAATTTGATCATCTGAAGAGCGAACTTCTAACATATACGAACCCGCAGGTAACTCAGGCACGCTGAATTTAATTTGATTAACACCAATTGGCATTGAAGGTTTAAACTCCTTCACCATTTTACCCACTACATCATAAATTCTTACTTGTAATTCAGTTGACGAACGTGCATCCACACTCATTACAAAATCATCTTCTACCGGATTAGGATAAATACCCGACACTAACACTTCATTTAAATTAGAACCTAAAGGAATTACATTCGTATGCTTGCGCTCACCATTTTTCTCAATGGAAGTAATTCGGTAGTAATACATACTTCCCGGCTTAGTATCGTAATCATCATAATTATATAAAGAAGGTAAATTCTTTGGGTCCACTTTAGCAATCTCCTTGAAATTTTCCGCATCGTTGGAACGCTCTACACTGAAATGAAGGATATCCTCTTCCATTGCAGTTTCCCAATACAATTTATTTACGCGCTCAACACGCTCTCCATAAAACTTTTTGAATTCAATTGGTAATACCGCACAAGGTGCACATGGCGCTGACCATTGATAAGCTGTATTTGTCATAGTCCATTGTGTAGGGAAATTATGATTTACCATACTGGCTGTTGGCGGGCGGTAAATGGTGCCATCGAAATTATGTAAACCCATCACTGCATAGCCACCATTCCAGGAAGTACATAATTGCTTACTCTTAACATGTACCTCAATGTTACCGGTAGTTTCATAAATTTTAATTTGTGATGAAAAATTAAGTGCAGCATTTGTATTACATGATCCGGAGAACATTGGTACATTATCATAAGACACCACAAATCGTCTGTTTGGGGCTACACCCAAAGTAGCATACTCAATTAAGCCGCCAACGGAAGGATCTATATCATGCCATGGACCTAATATTGCATTCCGCGGAATAGAAGTGTTATTAACCGGAGCCGCTGCACTGATTACATAACCTGTACCAACACCGGCTGCTGCAAACGTTGTAGTTTGAATATTAGGAAAACAAGGTACACCTGTAAACACGATAGCTCCATTGGAGGCAATAAAAGCCGTGCTATATTGAACACCTCCATA
>CAYQDP010000095.1:0-8997 GCA_964416235.1 uncultured Flavobacteriaceae bacterium
GCTCAAGGCTTAGCAGATGCGTTTAAGGATTTCGGTAAGAGCGCAGGTTTTAAAGTAGAAGTTTACAACAAAGCAAAAATTACACAGTTAAAAATGGGAGGGTTACTTTCTGTGAATGCAGGAAGTGTTGACGAACCAACCTTTACCATTATGGAATACAAACCAAAAAATGCGCGTAACAAAAAACCTTACGTGTTAGTTGGCAAGGGCGTGGTATATGATACAGGTGGATTAAGTTTAAAGCCAACCCCAAACAGTATGGACTCCATGAAATGCGACATGGCCGGTGCCTCTGCTGTGGGAGCAACCATGTATGCTATTGCTAAAGCCAAATTGAATGTTCACGTAGTAGGTTTAGTTCCTGCCACTGATAATCGTCCGGGCTTTAATGCATTTGCTCCGGGTGATATTATCACGATGATGGATGGAAGTACTGTAGAGATGTTAAACTCAGATGCTGAAGGCCGAATGATTTTAGCGGATGCATTACACTTTGCAAAAAAATACGAACCTGAATTAACAATCGACTTAGCTACATTAACAGGCGCAGCTGCGGCAGCGATCGGACAATACGGTATTGTGTCTATGGGTACAGCGGCAGAACGTCACACGAATCGTTTGAAAGATAGCGGACACAGAGTTCACGAGCGTTTAGCTGAATTTCCATTTTGGGAGGAGTATGATGAGTTAATGAAGTCTGATATTGCGGATCAAAAAAATATTGGCGGACCTTACGGTGGTGCTATTACTGCAGGTAAGTTTTTGGCGAAGTTTACAAACTATCCTTATTACCATTTAGACATTGCGGGTCCTGCCTTCATTGCCGGAAAAGACGCATATCGCACTAAAGGAGCAACCGGTGTTGGTGTACGATTATTATTTGATTTCTTTTCGAATTTATACAAGTAAAAATGTTAGGTGCTCTTGGAAGAATTAAGATAATTGGTTTGTTGCTTTCCGCAATAAGCTTATTTTCATTTTCTGTTAAAGCACAGGATAACAAATACGCTTTAATTGTCATTCATTACGATCCTTCAAGTAAAACAGAATTTAAGCAGTTAGTTTATGCTTATCATTTTTTGAACGGACATTTTACCGGCCGCGAAGAATTAATGTCGTTTAAAGGCCGCATAAATAATGCCGATTATGTAAGAACGGATAAGGGTAATAATTTCATTTATCAGAATCGTTACATGATTACCGGAATGGGACACATTGTGGACTTAAAAGACAAGAAAATTCTTTTTGATCAAAAAGCGAATTTAGTGAGATGCAGTAATGACAGTGCAATCTATTATACGAATGATGCTTTCAAAGGAAAATTTTACTCAGTATATAATTTCACCACAAAACAATACGCAGAAGTAAAAAAGCTAACGTTTAAAGCCATTGTTGGCCAGGATGTGGAATTTGATAAAACCAATGCGCCCTACATCATCAACTATTATCCTCAAAACAAACCTAAGGTGGTTTTAACTACGGATGCCGGTTTCGGACAAATCATAGATGGTAAAAAACCAGATCCTGCCCTAGCTTGGCTCGATAACAGCAATTTAGTTTATGCAAAATTCAATAAAGAAAATAACGCGGTTGAATTTGTGAAAATAAACATAGAGAGTAAGTCGTCAACCGTTATAGGAAAAGGCGTTATTAAACCACAAAGTGAAGCTGGTACCTTTACTAAACTTTCTAAATCGCAATTACTTTTTGTTATTGGTGAAAAACAATTTACAATTGATGTAGAGAAAAATACCGTTACTGAAATTCTGTTTACCGTTCCGCAAAATGGTTTTGCTGCGGAATGCGCGAAAAAAGGTTACGGACGACTCATCAAATTAAATGATAAAGAAATCGGTAAAAATCATTTTCAATTAAAAAATTTCAAAACAGAAAATAATATCGCTGCTATTGTTAAAGAATTAGTGATAGGAACAGATTCTTACCAGCAAGGCATGTCTGTTTGGAACAACAACAAGCCTGGTTGGGAAGCCGTAGATTGCGAAGATGTGGTGGCTTTGATAGGTTGGATAAAAGAATAATTATTAGAAATTATGTCAGACGAAAAAATAAAGGTTGGAATTTCTCAGGGAGACATCAATGGTATTGGTCTTGAAGTTATCTTAAAAACGTTAATGGAACCGGGAATTACAGAAATATGTACGCCCATTTTATTTAGCTCGCAAAAAACTGTTTCGTTTTACCGCAAAGTTTTGAATTTGGAAGAATTCAACTTTAATCCAATGCGTGATTTCAGTCAGTTCAATAACAAAAAAGTGAACGTTTTCATTTGCTACGAAGAAGAAGTAAATATTGAGATGGGCAAAGCAACAGAATTAAGCGGCAAATACGCACTTAACTCGCTTGAAAAAGCCACACAAGCACTCATGAATAATCAAGTGGATGTTTTAATAACAGGCCCAATTCACAAACATAACATCCAAAGTGCTGAATTTAATTTTCCGGGGCATACAGAATACTTAGGTGCTAAATTAGGTGGTGAGCCTTTGATGCTATTGTGTTCGGATGATTTAAGAGTTGCGGTGGTTACCGGACATGTTCCTTTAAAAGATGTAGCTTCAAAAATTTCCAGTGATAAAGTTTATCAAAAAATTAATCAGCTCTATAAATCTTTAAAAGAAGATTTCGGTGTTCGTAAACCTAAAATCGCAGTATTAGGATTAAATCCACATGCCGGCGACAATGGTGTAATTGGTGTTGAAGACAAAGAATTAATAGCGCCCGCAGTTCAAAAGGCACTGGATGAAAATAAATTAGTTTATGGTCCATACTCTGCCGACGGATTTTTTGGAAAAGGCTTGCAATTACAATTTGATGCTGTGTTAGCGATGTATCACGACCAGGGATTAATTCCATTCAAAACGTTAGCATTTAATAGTGGTGTCAATTTTACTGCAGGCTTAAATTATGTTAGAACTAGTCCTGATCATGGCACAGGTTATGATATTGCAGGAAAAAACCTGGCAGACGAGTCATCCTTTAAAAAGGCTATTTATACAGCCATTGATATTTATAAGAATCGAAAACTCTACCAAGAAATCAACGAAAATCCGTTGCCGCACACCAATATCAAAAAGGAAAGATAATACTCACATTGCTCTAATTGGCTGTTTTTAAGCGCAATTACAAAATAAATTTGGAGTCAATTAAATTATTGATTTATATTTGCATCGAATTAATTACCCACCCAGTGCGTAGTTAGTTTATAAAGAAGTGGCGAGAGAATAGGCTCACTGACCCACTGGCAACCAACTAAAAGTCGCGACGAGCGATTGGAAAACCGGTGCCAATTCCTACCCTGATGAGAGAGCAGGGAAAAATAAATTAAATACGAAACAATGAAAAAACAAATCTCAACAAACAGAATTGGCGGCGGCATCACCTGCACGCGCTCGGTAATTACATCTTATTCTCATCATCTTTTCATGTGTTGTATGTGCTGCTGTTGCTGCATGTGCTAGTCATTTTACTTTTTTAATTCATTAAGTAATGCCGGGCACAAAAAGTCCGGTCAAATGTATTTTAACTAATTCCAAATTCACCTTAAAAAGATGAAGGAGGCCAAAAAAAACAAACATGAAAACAAATAAAACAAACATACAATCAAGCGCCGAATTAATCGGACAACAAAACTATAAGCAGTATCTGGAAATTCAAGCTACCTACGGTTTCGCGCAAAGAGGTGGAACAAAAGTTCCATTTTATGAATCATCACAGTCAAAAAGATTAGTGAGTAACATCAACATTCTTGAAAGTGCAGAATTAAAAAAATTAGTGTTTAACGAAATAATCTTTGGTAATTAATATGGGCACATCGGTTTATAAATACAATAAAGTATTTCAGTTAGAAGGAGGAGCTTCACTTCCCGGATTGGAGATTGCCTACAATACCTATGGCACTTTAAACAAAGAGAAAAATAATGTCATTTGGGTTAGCCATGCGCTTACTGCCAACAGCGATGTGTTTGACTGGTGGAAAGGATTATTCGGTGATAATGATTTCTATAATCCAAAAGAACATTTCATTGTTTGTGCAAACAATTTGGGTTCATGCTACGGCACAACCGGTCCTTTAAGCATAAATCCTGATACCAATCAATCCTGGTTTAGTTATTTCCCACACATCACTACCCGCGATCAGGCAAGATTGCTGGATGTTTTACGCGAACATTTGGGAATAAATAAAATACAAACTTTAATTGGTGGATCTCAAGGTGCACAAATTGCGCAAGAGTGGAGTTTATTAAAACCGGAACTGGTTGAAAATTTAGTCTTAATTGCCACCAATGCTAAACACTCTCCTTGGGGAGTAGCTTTTAATGAATCGCAACGCTTAGCGGTGAAAGCCGATAGAACTTACTATTCGAACACCGAAGACGGCGGACAAAAAGGATTAGCAGCCGCAAGAAGTATCGCTTTGTTGAGTTACCGTAATTATCACACGTATCATAATACACAACAAGAAACAAATCATAACAAAATAAACGATTTTGCTTCTTCATCGTATCAGCGTTACCAGGGTGAAAAATTAGTAAAACGATTTAATGCCTATTCATATGTGCGTTTATCCGAAGCAATGGATGCGCATAACGTTGCGCGCAACAGAAGCGAAACGCCTGAGCATGCCTTGAGCACCATTAAAGCAAAAACACTCGTGGTTGCGATCAGCTCCGATTTATTATTTCCTCCAAGCGAGCAGGAATTTTTGGCAAAACACATACCTAACGCGCAATTTAAAACCATTGATTCATTTTACGGACACGATGGATTTCTATTGGAAACAAAACAATTAACAGAATTATTAAAAGAATTTTACTCTAGTACAACAAAAAAGAACAAACAACTATTAACCTTAATTTAATTAGTAAATAAAATGGCAAAGAATTTAAAAATAGGATTATTCGGATTTGGCTGTGTTGGTCAGGGATTATACCACGTATTAAGCAACAGCAAGGGATTCAAAGCGGATATTGTAAAAATTGCAGTTAAGAACAAATCGAAAGATCGTCCCTTAGATAAAGGGGTTTTCACCTTTGATAAGTTTGAGATTTTAGATAATCCTGAAATTGATGTGATTGTTGAATTAATTGACGATGCGGATGAAGCTTACAACATTGTAAAATATGCATTGAGCAAAGGCAAACATGTTGTTACGGCCAATAAAAAAATGGTAGCGCAACATTTGCAGGAATTGTACAATCTGCAACATGAGAAAAATGTTTCGTTCTTATATGAAGCATCCAGCTGTGGAAGTATTCCTATCATCCGAACATTGGAGGAATATTTTGATAACGAACAAATTCAAAAAGTGAGTGGGATTTTTAACGGGACCACTAATTACATCCTTACAAAAACAATTTCAGAAAAACTATCCTATGAAGCAGCTTTAAAACAAGCCCAGGAAAAAGGATTTGCTGAAAGCGATCCAACTAATGATGTGGAAGGTTTTGATGCAAAATTCAAAGCGATTATTATTGCCTTACACGCCTTTGGTGTATTTGCGAAACCGGAAGATGTATTGAATATTGGCATCACTACTTTAAGTGATTATGACATCAACTATGCTGCCGAAAAAAGTTACAAGATAAAATTAATTCCGACTGTAACTAAAGTTGCTGATGACAAGGTGAGCATTTTTGTGCTTCCTAAATATGTTAACAATAACAATCATTTGTTTAGTGTGGATAATGAATTTAATGGTGTTATTGTCGACGGTGAGTTTTCAGGAGAACAATTCCTGAAAGGTCGTGGTGCCGGTGGACACCCAACAGGAGCTGCTGTATTATCTGACATTTCCGCGTTGTCATATGGTTATAAATACGAGTATAAAAAGCAAAAGCAAAATCCAAAAATTCAGTTCACTAACGATGTTACACTTAAAATTTACTTAAGATATAATAACGAGGAAGAATTAAAGAATTTTGTATTTGACAGTATCAATGAACAATACACAGGTGGAGAATATCATTATGTTATTGGCGTGATTAAACTTGCCGCACTTATAAAAAACAAGGAATTCATTTTAAAGAATAAACTATTTGTAGCTTCAGTTGGTGATGAAATCAAATTGATTGGCAAATCTGAAAACATAAATGAGTCTGCTAAAAAACAAGTTGCCTTTGCGTAAATTGAAATACATATCTATTGTTTTACTTACTTTTATTTTCTGCTCATTCATCATGCAGTCGGA
Organism: uncultured Flavobacteriaceae bacterium; assembly: GCA_964416235.1. Classification (GTDB taxonomy): domain Bacteria; phylum Bacteroidota; class Bacteroidia; order B-17B0; family Aurantibacillaceae; genus JAHEYG01. The sequence continues at coordinate 6,209 of CAYQDP010000095.1, forward strand.
AAAGAAAATAAGATATGTAGCACTTGGTGATTCGTATACAATTTGTACAGGGGCAAAACCGAGTGAATCGTGGCCGGTTCTGTTGAGCAAACATTTGAAGGATGCGGGAATTGACATTGAGCTTATCGCCAATCCCTCCGCAAATGGATTCAGCACTCAAAATTTGATTGATTATGAGCTCTCTGTTTTTGAAGAATCAAAAGCAAATTTTGTCACTTTACTTATTGGTGTTAATGATTGGGTACGAAAAGTAGACAAACAAACGTATACTAAAAATCTTCAATTCATCTTAGATAAAGTTCAAGCCAAACTAGAGGATAAATCAAAAATTCTATTGATAACTATTCCTGACTTTGGCGTGACACCGCAAGGTAAAAATTATGGAAACGGACGAAACATTTCTGCAGGAATCAATGAGTTTAACACGATTATCAAAACAGAAGCCGCTAAGCGCAAACTTCCGATAGTCGATATCTTTAAACTATCTAAGGAAATGGGTACTATACCTGATCTAGTGGCCGCCGACGGACTACACCCAAGTGCTAAAGAGTATGCAGAATGGGAAAAACTCATTTTTCCGCCTGCTAAATCGCTTTTAGAAAAATAATATTTGGAGAATCAATTTTTTTGCCATTATTTTGTCACACAAATGAAATTAATGAACCATATCCATCATCACGCTTCACTTACCCAGGTAGGTCACGCTGGTATTGGTATAAACTAAGATAACAAACAACAACCATACGAAGGCTTACCAAATACGGTAAGCCTTTTTTTATTAAATTAATAGACACAAAAATTATGAAACTAAAAATTGCCATACAAAAATCAGGTCGACTTAGCGAAGACTCATTACGTCTCTTAAAGGAATGCGGCATTGATATTAATAACGGCTTAAATAAACTTAAAACAGAAGCCTTTAATTTTCCTTTGGAAATTTATTTCTTGCGTGACGATGATATTCCGCAATACATTGAAGACGGTGTTGCAGATATTGGTATCGTTGGTGAAAATGTCTTACTGGAAAAAAACAAGCAAGTAAAAACAATTGATAAGCTTGGATTCGGAAAATGCCGCCTATCTCTGGCAATTCCAAAAGATAAAAATTACAAATCGGTTAAAGACTTAAACGGTTTGCGAATAGCTACGTCATACTCTAACATACTTTCAAAATTCCTTAAACAAAATAAGGTAAAGGCTGAAATTCACGAAATCAGCGGAAGCGTTGAAATTGCACCAAGCATTGGATTAGCAGATGCCATTTGTGATTTAGTAAGTTCTGGTAGTACGCTTTTAAGTAACGGATTAAAAGAAGTTGAAGTCATCTTAAAATCAGAATCGGTTTTAATTGCCAACAAAAAATTAAGCAAAGAGAAAACAGAATTACTGAATAAATTATTATTCCGTATTAAAGCATTAAGATCAGCTAAAAACAACAAATATATTTTATTAAATGCCCCTAATAATAAATTGGATGCCATTTGTAAAATACTACCCGGAATGAAGAGTCCGACTATTTTACCTTTAGCTGATAAAGGATGGAGTTCAGTACACTCTGTCGTAGAAGAAAATCAGTTTTGGGATATCATTGAAAAATTAAAAGCGAATGGCGCTCAGGGAATTTTAGTTGTACCAATTGAAAAAATGATTTTATAATGATTACAATTAATTATCCGGATAAATCCACCTGGAAAGAAATATTAAAGCGTCCTGCTCTTGATTCAACTTCATTGGAAGCTACTGTAAAATCCATTTTAGCAGATATCAAATTAAATGGGGATAGCGCCGTGAAGAAATATGCTTTACAATTTGATAAGGCCAATTTAAATTCGTTTGAAGTAAATCAGAATGAAATTAAGTCAGCCGAAACAAAACTAAGTACAGAATTAAAGAACGCCATTCAAAACGCTAAAAGCAATATTGAGAAATTTCACTCTGCTCAAAAGGAAATAACACAACCAATTGAAACAACTAGCGGTGTAAATTGTTGGAGAAAATCTGTGGGCATTGAAAAAGTAGGTTTATATATACCCGGCGGTTCTGCTCCACTCTTCTCTACTGTGTTGATGTTAGGAATACCGGCTAAACTGGCGGGTTGCAAAGAAATTATTTTGTGTACTCCTTCTGATTCAAATGGAAATATTAATCCTGCTATATTATTTACAGCACAATTGGTAGGTGTTACAAAAATATTTAAAGTTGGCGGTGTTCAGGCAATTGCTGCAATGGCGTATGGTACCGAAAGCATTCCGCAAGTCTATAAAATATTTGGACCGGGTAATCAATATGTAACTTGTGCTAAACAACTCATCAATAAAGAAGGTGTAGCTATTGATATGCCGGCCGGACCATCAGAAGTAGCAGTTATTGCGGATGAAACATGTGTGCCAGCGTTTGTAGCAGCTGATTTATTATCACAGGCAGAACATGGAGCAGATAGTCAGGTTATTTTAGTAAGCAATTCTGAAATCGTTATCAAAAAAGTAAATGAGGAATTAGAATTGCAGTTAAAAGCACTCAGCAGAAATACAATTGCAGAAAAAGCATTACAAAACAGTAAAGCCATTCTTGTCAATTCATTAGAAGAAGGCATGGAATTACTAAATGAATATGCCTCCGAGCATTTAATTATTGCTTGTAGTAATGCCGATGAATTAGCAGGAAAAGTAGTGAATGCAGGATCTGTTTTTATTGGCAATTATTCCTGTGAAAGCGCAGGTGATTACGCATCCGGAACAAATCACACTTTGCCAACCAATGGATATGCGAAAGCCTTTAGTGGTGTTTCT
>CAYQDP010000096.1:0-8982 GCA_964416235.1 uncultured Flavobacteriaceae bacterium
AGACGAGGGCTCGTTTGAAGAAATTGGCATGTTAGTGACACACCGCAGTACCGATTTTGGTTTGGATAAGGAACGTTATTTAGGCGATGGAGTTGTTACCGGTTATGGAAACATTAACGGAAGATTAGTTTATGTTTTCTCTCAGGACTTTACAGTTTTCGGAGGTTCGTTATCAGAAACTCACGCCGAGAAAATTTGTAAGATAATGGACTTAGCCATGCAAAATGGTGCACCCGTAATAGGATTAAACGATAGCGGTGGAGCTCGTATTCAAGAGGGTGTTGTTTCTTTAGGTGGTTATGCGGATATTTTTTACCGCAATGTTCGCGCGAGTGGCGTTATTCCACAGTTATCTGCAATAATGGGGCCATGTGCAGGTGGTGCAGTTTATTCACCTGCTATTACTGATTTTATTTTAATGGTTGAAAATACCTCATACATGTTTGTTACCGGTCCGAATGTTGTGAAAACTGTAACGCATGAAGAAGTAACCAGTGAAGAGTTAGGTGGAGCTATGACACACGCGTCAAAGAGCGGTGTTACACATTTCGCTTGTGCGAATGAAGTGGAAGCCTTAAATCATATCAAACAATTATTAAGTTACGTACCACAAAATTGTGAAGAGGATGCGCCATCTGTTCCGTACGAAGCAGGAAATGAATTACGCCCTGCATTAAACACAATCATTCCTGATAACGCTAATCAACCTTATGATATCCGTGAAGTGATTGAGCAAGTTATCGATGCGGATAGTTTCTTGGAAGTTCACAAAAATTTTGCTGAAAATATTGTTGTTGGCTTCGCACGTTTAGCCGGAAAAAGCATTGGTATAGTTGCCAATCAACCTGCAGTTTTAGCGGGCGTATTAGATATTCATTCGTCTACTAAGGCAGCACGTTTTGTGCGTTTCTGCGATAGCTTTAATGTGCCTTTATTAGTATTTGAAGATGTTCCTGGATTTTTACCGGGTACTGATCAGGAGTGGAATGCAATTATTACCAATGGCGCTAAATTGTTATACGCATTTAGTGAGGCAACTGTTCCTCGCATTACAGTAATTACACGTAAAGCCTACGGTGGAGCATATGATGTAATGAACAGTAAGCACATTGGTGCTGATATGAATTACGCATGGCCATCAGCGGAAATTGCCGTAATGGGGGCGAAGGGAGCTGCGGAAATTATTTTCAAAAATGAAATTGCAGCTGCAAAAGATAAAGACGCAAAATGGAAAGAAAAGGAAGCAGAATATCAAACAATGTTTGCTAATCCTTACCGTGCTGCAGAGCGTGGATTTGTGGATGAGGTAATTAAACCTGAAGAAACACGAATGAAATTAATCCGCGCGTTTAAAATGCTTGAAAACAAAGTTGACAAGCTTCCGCAAAAGAAACACGGTAACATTCCTTTGTAAAATTAAATGGAATCATCGCACATGTTTTTAAACGCACTGGCCTATGTAGCATTTGTTGCTATATCAGGCCTTTCTTTATTAATATGCATGATATTTTTTATTGTGCGCATTTCCCAAGACCATAAACAAAAATGGAATTGGTTAATAGCAGCAATAGTTTCTGTTTTATTGTTGATTTTTTCAATTTTCCTATTTACAAGAAAGGTTGTTACTACTGTAAAAAACTTAGGTGATAAAGTAGAGGAGACCATTCAAGAATCGGTAGACGAATTACAGAAAATGGATTCCTCGTATCAATACAGCAAATTGGTTTCCAATCCTACATTATTACGACTTAAAGAATTTCAGCACATCAATAATGTGAACAATGCTCCCGATGAGTTTTATGTTTATTTCGGTTACATGAATTATTTCCGTATGCCCTTAACGTATCCATACTCTTTGCACTGCAACGATGTTTTGGAAACTGCTGAGTTATACAATGAAGTTAATGTAACAGAGTTTAACATCAACGATAACGGTGAAATTTATCAGGAAATAAACGGAATTAGCGCAATCGCCTTTGATAACGCAGCTTTAATCGCGCAAATAAAAGACAGTGCTTCTAAAAAGGAAAGCTACTTTATTTATTCTTTTGTTGAGAGTAAACAAAGTAGCTCAATAAAAACTTTAAAAGAAGCGATTAAAACAGCGCGAAAGGATTTTAATTATCGCGGATACGATACCTTAATTACTGTTTACGAGTACAATCAATTATTTAAGTAGAGTTACGTGGCCGGTGTAATATTTAGCTTCACCAAACACATTCACTACTTTAATTTTCCAGGCATAAACGCCGTCTTTACAATAAGTGCCGTAATCTATTCCTCTGTGATGTTTACCATCCCAACCTTCTTCAAACACTTTTGTATTAAAAATACGCTCACCCCAACGATCAAAAATATCTAATTCATATTCTTTAATTCCAAATCCTTTCGGTTGGAAGAAATCGTTTAATCCATCTCCATTTGGAGTAAATGCATTTGGAATGTAAATTCCGAAATCTTCTCCAACCACAATTATTTTAGTGATTGTATCTACACAACCTTTATCGCTTTTTACAACTAATGTAACAGGATAAGTTCCCGCCTCCGGATAATAGAATGTAGGATGTTGCGCATTTGATGTATTGGCAGCAGTGCTATAGAAATACCAATTCCATGCTGCTATTGTCGCGCTATGTGAAGCATCTGTAAATGTCACTTCATCATGATTCACGATAGGTTTAATAGGAGCAAAGTTGAAGTCAGCTACCGGAATAGGATATACATCAACCAAATAAGAAGTAGTATTAGAACAACCGTTAATATCGGTAACACCTGCAGTTACTGTAAATAGACCCGCAGCATTAAAACAATTTTGGTAGGTGTTTCCATTGGCACCATTTCCTCCGTTAACAGACCAAACTACACTTTGTAACGCCGTTGAGTTTGTCACGGTGAATGTTGCGCATAATGGTGCACAACCAAATGTGTTGTTGGCGATAATGCTTGGATTAGGTAACGGATTTACTGTAACGTTTGTTACTGCAGTAGCACCACAGCCAATATTGTCAAATACCGTAACTGAATACGTGCCCGACATGTTTGTGGTTGATGTATTGATTAACGGATTTTGTGCTGTTGATGCAAATCCGTTTGGTCCAACCCAGCTGTAAGTTAAACCTCCTGTTGCGCTTAATGCAAATGATTGTCCTGTACAAATTGGCGAATTATTATTTGCATTTGGAGTAGGAATTGGATTAACTACCACAACGGTATTGCTTGTACTTGTACAGTTGTTTACATCCGTTACAGTTACAGAATACACACCACCCATCGATGGATTAGCATTTGGTATGGAAGGGTTTTGTGAACTTGAAGTAAATCCACCCGGACCATTCCAATTATAAATTGTTCCTCCTGTTGCACCTAAATTAATTGTTTGATTGGCACACACTGTTGAACCTGAAATGGAAATAGCAGGTAATGGATTAACAACAGCTGTTGTAGTTGTAAAATTGATACAACCATTAGCATCTGTAACAGTTAATGTATATGTTCCGCTGTTGGTTACAGATGGTGCTAATATTCCCGGAGTTTGTGAGTTAGAAACAAATCCTGCAGGTCCGCTCCAATTATAGAATACGCCGCCTGTTCCGTTAAAAGTTAATCCCACACCTTCACAAACAGGTCCGTTGTTAGAGGCAGTTGGTAATGGAAGTGGGTTGATTGTAACCGATGTTGTAGTAACACCTGTACATGTTCCAACTGTAACTACTAATGTATACACGCCCGCTTCATTTAATGTTACTGCAGGTATAGAAGGATTTTGTGTTACGTTCATAAACCCGGCAGGTCCTGCCCACGCATAGGTAGTTCCACCGCTTCCATTTAATTGAAGGTTAGCGCCAACGCATAATGGTCCGTTATTTCCGGCAATAGGAACGGGTAGAGGAGTAACACTTACTGTTGATATTGCCGTGCTGGTACAACCGTTAGCTGCCATACCTACAACGGTATAAGTTGTTGTTGTGTTAGGTGTGACTGTAATTACGCTGGTAGTCGCGGCTGTACTCCATAAATAGGAAACAGCGCCTGACGCAGTTAATCCTGTGCTTTGCCCGAAACAAATATTGGTACTGGCCGGTGTAGATAAAACTACAGGAGGTGTTGTGTTAGTTGGAACGGTTAATGTTTGTGAACCCTGGCAAGTATTGGTTGCATTCGCTACTGCTACTGTATAAGTTCCGCCTTGATTAATTCCAACAGTTGCTGTACCCGCTCCGCTAATAATACCTGGTCCTGTCCAAGTGTAAGTGTATCCCGGAGGGCCCGGATTTACACTTAATGATGCCGTAGGGCTGGCGCACGTTAGTGTGTTGGTTAATGAAATGGTTGGACTAATTACTGTACCATTGGATACAACTGTTGCGGTTACAACTGTTGATGCAACAGGACAAATAGTTTTTGAAATGGTACAACTGTAAACGCCGGGTGCAGTTGCAATGGCAACAGAAGCATTGGTTGGTCCGGTTAAGCCCGGTCCTGTCCAGCTGTATGAATTTACAGGTGTAAGGTTTGTATTAGCAGTTAATGATACAGATGTTGTTGAACATCCTAACGTACCGGTAACCACGGCATTTGCGGTATAGTTGGTTACAAGCGCACCAATTGGACAACTTGCGTAGTCACCACCGCTCATCTGACCTGAAACAGCCGCATTATTAGTGAAACTGATGGTTGAACCAGTAATGTTTCCTGTGAAAAAACCTGCACCATTTGAAACGAATACTTGAGTTCCTATTATTGCAAAACCACCACCTGCAGATGTACTTGGCATTCCAGTCATGTTATATGTTGCAATAACAGATCCGGTTGGACTGTACATAGTCATGACTTGCGGAGTAGTTGTTTTTAAAATATAGAAATTACAGTTAGCATCTGTAACAATATCATAAGGACCGCCACCACTAAATCCTGTAAGTGTGGTTAATAAAGTTCCAGGGCCTGTACCATTGTAAACATAAACTTGTCCGGTACCACCAACTAAGCTGTATAAGTAACAGCCACAACCACCAAGGTTAACCGCTGCTGTATTTCCTATTGGCTGACCTGTATTTACCCAAGCCGTTCCATTCCACCATGCAACGTTACCACTAATAATGGTATAGAAAGTTGGGTTAGGGGTTGCAGCGTTTAAATTTGGCATTAAAGCTAAACCACCACCACCTGTAGGAACAGGAGTGTTAGATGGATTTGTTGCGCTAATCGGCAGAGCAGGATTATACACCTTAATAGGGCTTGTATGCAGATAAACTAAATTGCTTGGACAAGTTGGAACATAACTTTGCCCTAAAATCATCTTTGAGATTAATGCCAATGCAATTACGATTAATTTCTTCATTGTTTAAGCGTTTAGTTTTTTATTTAATTAATGTAACGTGTCCTTTTAATTCTTTTGATTCACCTTTAACGTTTGTAAGGGTAATTCTCCAAACATAAACTCCATCCGGACAATACACACCATAATCAACTCCTCTGTGACGCTTACCGTCCCAACCATTTTCAAATTCTTTACTTACAAAAATTCTCTCACCCCAGCGATCAAAAATCTCTAATTGATATTTTTTAATTCCAAATCCTTTTGGCTGGAAGTAATCGTTTAAGCCATCTTTGTTTGGAGTGAAAGCATTAGGAACATAAATACCATAATCTTCACCAACAACAATTGTTTTGATAATAGTATCACTACAGCCAATACTGTTTTTTACAACGAGTACAACTTCATAACTACCCGCCTCTGTAAAAGTGAATTCAGGATGTTGTTGTGTTGAGGTATATTGAGCAGTATTCATAAAATACCAATTCCATGCTGTAATAGTTCCTGTATGAGATGCGTCTGTAAACTTAACAGTGCCATCTACGTTTACTATTGGATAATAAGGAGCATAATTAAAATCAGCAATTGGTTTTGGAACAACATTAATCACATAAGTTGAGGTATTGATACATCCAGCGTTATCAACAGCCTGCGCAGTTATCATATAATTGCCTGCTTGCGAATAACAGAAATCAACCGTATTTCCACTAGCACTTTGTCCGCCTCCGGAATTCCAATTAACACTTTGAACACCGCTGGAAGTTTGCGCTGAGAATTGTGTACATACAGGCGCACAACCATTAATGTTTGAAGAAGTTATTGAGATCGATGGAATTGGATTTACAACAACTGTAATTGCAGTTGAAGAAGAACAGCCAATTGCATCACTAACGGTTAGCATATAGCTACCGCTCATATTAGAACTTGTTGCAACCAAAGTAGGATTTTGTGCAATGGATGAAAATCCATTTGGTCCTGTCCAAAAATAAGTATTACCACCGCTTCCGTTTAAACTTAAAACATTGTTTACGCAAATCGGACTATTGCTATTGGCAATTGGTGTTGGTTCCGGATTAATTAAAACAGTTGCCATTCCGGTATTCACACACGAGTTAGCATTTGTAACAGTAACTGAGTATACGCCTGCCATGTTAGTTTGCGCATTAGCAACACTCGGGTTTTGTAAATTGGATGTAAATCCGTTTGGTCCGCTCCAATTATAGGTTACACCACCACCTGCGCTTAAATTCATAGTTTGGTTTACACATATTGAAGAACCTGTTGCGCTTACCACCGGAAGTGCATTTACTACATAAGCTTGTGTTGTGGTATTAGAGCAATTATTGGCATCGGTAACTGTTAATGTAAATGTCCCATTATGAACCATTGCTGCTGATGGAATACTGGGGTTCTGAGAATTAGAATTGAAACTTCCCGGACCAACCCATAAGTATGTTGTTCCACCGCTTCCGGTAAAATTAATGGTTTGTCCTTCACAAACCGGACTGTTGCTAACTATTGTAGGTGAAGGTAATGGGTTAACCGTTAATGATGTTGTAGTAGATGCTGAGCAACTTCCTGCTCCAACCATTAATGTGTAAACACCTGCCGCAAGGGAGTTAACGTTAGTAATAGAAGGATTTTGGTTAGTACTGTTAAAACCATTTGGGCCTGTCCAAGTGTAAGTAATGCTCCCGCCTCCTGTTAAATTAAGTGTAGCACCATTACACAGTGGTCCGTTATTTCCGGCAACAGGATTTGGTAAAGGGAATATGGTAACAGATGTTGTTGCAATAGCTGTACAAGTTCCGCCACTACTCATAAAGATTGTATACGTGCCGCTTGCATTAGGTGTAACATTTGTAATAGTTGGGTTTTGTAAATTAGAACTAAATCCGTTTGGTCCCGTCCACGTATAATTTAATGCAGCACCAACTGTTAAGCTCAATGTGTTACCTGCACAAATAGGCGAGTTACTTCCAGGAATTGCAACGGCAGCACCATTAACATTAATGTTTGTAGTAGCTGTACCTAAACAGCCTGGTCCGCCCGGACTTCCTGTAACAGTATAAATAGTTGTGGCGCCCGGTGTGAATGTTACGGATGAACCGGTAACGTTTCCGGGTTGCCATGTATATGAGGTACCCCCGCTAACCGTTAGTGTAGCCGGAGTACCTTGACACACAGTTGCAGAATTAACGGTAAGTGTTGGACTAGGTACAACTGAAACAGTAACTGCACTTGTGTAGGAGCTGTTAACACCTGTACAACTTGTGATATTCATCGTAGCTGTATAATTTGTAGTTGCAGCCGGACAAACATTCGCAGTTAAACCGGTTCCAACATTTCCACTAGGTCCGGTCCAATTGACCGTATAGGATTGTGGTCCGGTAGGAACGAACCGCCAGGCCTCATTAGTTGCTGTCCATTGCGTTGGAGAATTTCTGTTAGCAGGAAATGTAGCTAAGGTTCCATTTACGTTTTGTACACCTATAATTCCTCGGCCGGAATTCCATCCCGGACATGCCGTACTGTTTTGAATAAATACATCAATGTAATTACTTGTTTCGTGTAACACGAGTTGAAAGGTTGAATTAGGAATTCCGGTACAAGAACCGGGATTGCTAAACATTGGAATGTTATTCCAGGAAATAACAAAGGAACGGCACGGAGCTGTACCGTAAGTTGCGAAATAAATATTTCCACTCGATGTTGGATCTATATCACGAAAGGCAGCACAAATAGTATTACCCGGCATATCAGCTAAACTCGGAATAGGAGTAGTAATGGACCAACCGTTAGTTTGGTTAGCAACCCCTAGACTGAATGTAAGTTGACCGTTAGAACCAACTACCCCTTGCGTGAAAGTGTTTCCATAATAACAAAAAGGAAATCCAAGATTGAGTACACTGCTCCAAATATCATCCTGGTTGGCAATAATAGAAGTACCATTAGTAAATGAAAAGGGGGCGTAAGGAATTGTTGTAACGGAATAACTTGTGGTTTGGTTAACGGGCACAACGCTTGCTGATAAATTTGCGCATTGTCCCTGACAAATAGTGGTGCTCGGACCTGTGCCGAATTGTGCATTAATGGAAGGACAGAATGGCGCCCCTTGACCAAATACTTTTGTTACTGTAAAAAGTAAAATAAGTAAGAATGAAAAATAAAAATTCCGCTTAGTGTGCATAGTATAAAGATACTTACACACACAGCAATTTGGTTCTTTTTAAATAAATTAGATTAACAATTAGCTCATTATAAGTTCTATTTCACCAAAATCTAATTTTTTAGATGATAAAACTTTCAAAATCAGTCTCTTTCGTCAACGATTTGATCGGGCTTAAATGCCTTTGTATCAAACACAAAAAGAGCGTCTGCTAATTCGAGATTCGGTTTAAAGGTTTTGATTTCGTAAAGTTGCGTTCCACCGTCTTTCATAAGCATTTTCAACTGAACAACTTGTTTTTTTGCTTTGTCAACGTAAAGTTTAATGGTATGGAATTTCTTTTTTTCAGGTTTTACTGAAGGGTATAAATCAACAACATTACACATTGCAGCACCAACTTTTTCTTCTTTATCGAATTTGTATTTGTAGCCTGTTTCGTATAGAGTAAAAATCTTACTTGGATTCAATTGTTCATCGTTATTAGCATCAAAGTTTTTTA